>URZO01000011.1 GCA_900552465.1 uncultured Parabacteroides sp.
TCTTTATTTAAGGCGGTGCGAGTTGTAGCATTCAAATAATCATTAGGATTAGCAATATTAACGATTGCGATAACGCTCAGACCACTTTTTACTTTGGTCAGGAATGTTACATCGTTTACTTTACCATCTGTTATGCTGCTGGATGTTTTTATTGCAAGGACATTATCTCCTTCCATCAAAGCCAGCACACAATTTTCTAACTTTATTTCTTTATCTTCACTGGCTTTTTCAGTAGCTTTAGTAAGAAGAGAGTTAGATGACAAGTTAATGTTTAATACTGCTTCTCTATCAGAATGCTGGTTTAGGATTTCTTTCCCTGCATCATTCAATACATCGTCTTCCATCGAACAAGATGCCATCACTGCTAAGAAGCAAAAAACGGATAGTATATTTCTCAGTTTCATATCCTACATTTTTTTTATTGTTTATATTCCCTATTTTCGTTTTTTGACGTAGTCCCGATAGGACTCTGTTAATAGGGCACCAAAAAGAGTTCATTTATAGGATAAGAGAAGAAACAAAAAAGAGTTCTGGTTTGCTTAAAGTGCTCATTTGTAGAATAAAAAAGAGACAGAGTCCTATCGGAACTCTGTCTCTTTCTGTAATTAACTTTACGTTGCAAAAATAAAGTAGATATTTGTTAGCGGTAATAGGCACAACTTTCATCTTTAAGGGGTAAATGTGGCAAACAGTCAAATTGAGAGGGATACCCCTCGAAAAGATAGAAACTTCAAGGTTTGGGAGAAATTTATACTCAAAAAGGTCCTTCCAAAAATCAAGGCTTAGTGATAATCAGCCAGTTAAGCAGCAAAACAAGGAGAGCAGTAAGTGATCAAAGATAAGACAGCATGAAAGTCATAGCCAGAATAAAAAAACATATTCTTTCTGCTATAATCCAGCAAATTAAGCATCGAAACAGTTAACAACTATAAAAAAACATTTCATTCCAGAGAAAGTTACGATTGCAGGCATCCTAAGGTCTGTTTTCCCGAAACCGATTAAAACAAGGATGAATTTGAGGGCAATTTTTTTGTTCCCAGAAATCAAGGGCGGTATTGCTCTCGCATATTTAGCTCTTTATCGGTGTACCTCTCAACAATCAATAGATTGATATATTTGCCTCTAAAAATTGAAAGTTTCGCTTATCATCCGTTCATTTTACTCGCCCTACTTTTGCAGTGTAAGTTAAACGAAAAAATATTAGGGTTATGAAATTGAAGAATATACTCTCCGTATTATGCTTCTTATTGGCAGCAACTGCATGCTCAATGGAAGATGATATTTTAAATGACAACTCCTCCAAGTTAGTTCCTGAAGATGGTTCAGCATATGTTTCTGCTGTAATCAATTTAGGCGGAACTCAAACGAAAGCAACAACCGGTAATAGCAGTGCTCCCGAAGAATATGGAGCAGATGCCATCACATCTTGTGCTTTATTCCTATTAGATGCAAATAATAAAGTTGTCGGGGTTCATACTGAAACTAACCCAGAAAGCACTGCAACATCAAAAGAAATTAAGTTTTTGACCAAAGTTAATGTAGCTACAAAGGTTGTTGCCGTAGTAAACTATAATCCGAATAATTCTCCCGAAAATTTGTTGGCTTGTTCCACTTATCAAGAAATTCAGGCTTATAAAGAGTATAATGCCGACTACCGTATTAAAGTTGGCGAAGGAACTATTAGTTGGGCCGGAATAACAGGCAGTGCTTCCACTACCGGAACTTTGGAAGAAGCCAAAGTGAATATAACTGTAAAATCAAGAACAGCTATCGTTGAATTGGTTCGTTTTGCAGTGAAGTATGAAGGTGCAGGGGTTAATCCAACAGTTCAATTGGCAGAAGTGAGCCTTTCCAACTTGAAGTCGGAAGGCGGATTGTATTCAGAAGGGACTTCTTTTGCTAATGGATTATTTTCTTTTACAGGAAATTTACCTATCAATCCGAGAGAATACAATGCTGGTTACTTCCGCAAGAATGTTTATCCTAATACAACAAAGACAAAACCTGTTACTCTGAATCTTAAATTTACGGTTGATGGGAAAAACAGCCCGGAGTTTGAACGTTCTTATATCATTAATCGCCCGACAAGCGATAATTTCACAAACAATAGTGGACATACTTATGTGGAACCCGGTTACTGGTATCAATTGTCTGCAACTGTAACAGTGAATACAGGCAAGATCGATTGTGCTATCGAATGCCATGTGCTGGATTGGGATTATAAAAGTATAGATGCGGGAGATATTTATCCTAATAAATAAAACTGAATAATAAATAACTCGTAAAAGGGTAAAATAATATATATTATGAAGATAGAAAAGATATTAACAGGATTTGCCGTTGCACTCATGATGTTGACGGCTTGTAGCAATGAAGAGGCTATTTCTGTCCCCACGGGTCCTGCTTCTCTCTCCTTCTCTTTGTCGATGGGGGAGACTAAGGCTGATCAACAAACCGTGCTTGCTACAAGAGACGAATTGTATGTTTCACGATTTTATGTCGGAATATATGATGGGGATACGAAAGTCGAAGAGTTCCGTTGTGAAGATGCTTCTGGAGATAGTGGTGCGGGTTGGACTGTCACAAACAGAGACAATAATAAGAATTTGTACACGATAACCAATTTGGTTGCTCCGGTAAATAAGGATTTGAATATTCTGGTAATAGCTAATTATCCTGATGATATTGATTTGTCAAAAGGATATAGCGACTTAAAAAAATCTGTAACTACAGATGCAACTTTAGCTACAACAACCTTTGCCCCTAAGACATTAATAAAAGTCGGAAAATTAGAAGGACATAAGTTTACGGAAAGTAATACAACTGCAAGAGTAAACTTAAAACAATTAGCAGCCAAAGTCCATGTGAAACTGACAATGGGTGAATCGGATTCTTCCGATCCTGTATATGATATCCATACATCGACAGGCGAGGATGTTGTGGGTGTGATAAATAGGGTCGCTACCTCTTCGGGACATCAAGTTATTAAAGCCGAAGATTTTAAAGGTTCATCTTTGGAAGGAAAAATCGGAATTTGTTCAGGCAATGCTCATGGTGGTGATTTACAATTTCCAGAAGGATTTGATAAATCAATATTGAATATTAACCACAGTGGCAAATGGTTAGTCGTTCTGTGCGATTCTGTAATGACTCGTACTGTTTCTACTTGGACATTGATTCCTTCAACATTCCAAGTGAACAATGTGGCTATAGCTTCTTTTATTTCCAGTCCTGCAACAGGATCAGAAACAACAGACAAGATCACATACCCTAATAAAGAGGATGTGATAAATGATAATATTATAGAATTGACTTTCTATACATATCCTAAGAGACAAAACAGTGATTTGACTTTAAGTTTGGGTGGAAAATTACAAAAGATAAGCAAAGTAAGCGAATCAAAAAAGGCCGGAGGCGTTATTCATGGTCAATGGTGTGATGAGAATGGAACAGAAGCTTCAGGCTGGGGCAATGGTTCAATGATCAAGGCTCCTGGTGATCAGCAATATTTCCCATCAGACTGGAGTGAATGGGTTTCTGTAGGAAACACACCTTTAAATGAATACATTGATCCGGTAAGCTATGAGATTCCGGTAAACAAAACCACAGCGTTGGAATCCGGCGTTTATTATGATGTGACAGGTACATTGAAACAATCCATTTTAGAGTTGAATGTTAACGCTTTAAAATGGGTTCCACAAGAGGTCGAAGTTTCTTATGGGAAATAGTATAAATATTTAATTGAAGAGACAATAGTATGAAAACAATAAAATATATTTTCGCAATCATTTGCTTGTTCTCGTTTGTAGGTGGAGTTTTTTCTTCCTGTACGGATGAGATCGAGAAGAAAGACAATGCAGGAACCGGTATCGCTAACAGTTTACAATTGCAGCTAACTATTCCTGATAACGAAGAAATAGCACCTATGACCAAGTCTGATCAATCGGAATCCGAAGGAATAAACGATTTATCTATCTTGATTTATAAAGTGGATGATAGTTCATTAGCCGAACATTTTTATTATTCAAAAGATCAATTACAGGGATTGACAACTGATGGAAAATACATAAAGATTGGTTTGACACAGATTGCCTCGGGACAGAAAAGAGTCTATCTGATTGCAAATATTGGCAATGAGAGCGCATATAATACTTTGTGCGGACAGGTCGAAACAGAAAATGACCTGAAAGCTTACAGCGTAGGTTTAAATGGAACAAAGCCCGCGATGTTGTTGGCGGCACAAGGGAATCAAGACTTTGATGCTCAAACAGGAGCGCAGGTTTCAGCCAGTCTCAAACGTATCTATTCCATGATAACGGTAAGGGTTGTTCGCAATTTATCCAATGGCTTAGTGATTAAGCCTAAGAGTGTACAGTTGAAGCATGTTCCGACAACAGGTTTTCTTTTTAAGGATAATAAAATAGAGAATGATAATCAATGTAAGATTGACGGTGAGATAATTGAACGTGCAAGTGGTGCTACCGATTTCCTGACTGGCGAACATACTACGGCCCCTGCATTGTATATGTTTGAGAATAGACAGCCTGTTGGTAGTAATGGAGGCGACCAGACGACGAAAACACCTGAGGGTTTAAAGCCGGGTGATATTATAGAAACTATTAAAACAGATCGTAAATGCTCTTATATTGAAGTAACAGCAGATTATTTGAAAAATGGTCAGTCGGGTATCGCGGGTTCAGGGACTATAACCTATCGTTTCTTTTTAGGAAAAGACGCCTTGAAGAATTTTGACGTAGAGCGTAATGTGCACTATTTAGTAACATTGACTTTAAATGGAGATGGCGGTAAAGACGAGGTGACATGGCGTGTGGAAACAGATTTGATGAAAGATTTGACTGTTCCGGATGTTTATATTGGATATAGACTTGGCTCTGAAACTGTTGTTAAAGCTGTAGGAGATTTAAGTACTATTGAAAATGTATCTGTGGCTTCTGGTTTTGAAAATAAGATTGAAATTGTGAGTAGAAATGCTGAAACAGGAGAAATTGTCTTGAGGGCAAAAGAATCAAATACGCATGATTATCGTAATAGTACATATTATTTGAGCTATACGATTGAAGGGAAAACAAAACAATCAAAGGTTATTCAGGTCCCTCGCTTAGTTGATCCAATTGCTATTTATAAAAATGCTCAGAATATTACAGAAGAGGATATTACTGTAAGAGCGTTTAATGGAAATTCTGCTGATCCAAAATATGATGTATTGCAATCAGTTGGTCCTTGGAAAGCGACAATTCATTCATCGTCGACATCCGAGTGTTGGTTTGAAATTAGTACACAAGACGGAAGCTCTCGCGTCTTAAAGGTTGGTGATTATATAACAGGTGAAGGACCTGTGAAATTTAAATATAAGCCACTTACCCCGAATACAGCTTTAGATCGGTTGAGTGGTGCGACTTTGGAAAGTGAGGAGAATGATAAAGCGCGTTACGGTGTAATTCTTGTTGAGTACCATAATGAAAGATGTCCTCATGAAATATTTTTACGCCAAGGTTATCAGCCAACAACGATAAACGGTTCTGTTTGGTCTATGTTTAATTGCATTGGTTTGAATAGTAATAATGAATCGGTTATTACCGAATATCCTACTGAAACAGGTTGGCTGTTTAAAGGTGGTTACAATTATGGTCTATGCCCTTATGATCCTGGTTATGGGAGAAATAATGAGAAGATTCAACTGTCCAATGGAAGTTCTGAATATTTTTTGAAAATACCTTCTGACTACGAGACTTGGATTCCTTCGCATGCTACTATTCCAAATAGAAATAATCCGTCTAAAGGTCCTTGTCCTACAGGCTATAAGCTTGCATCTGGAAACGATTTTGATAAACTGGCAGATAATTCAACTGTGATGTACACAGGGTTCGTTTATGATGATGATCCAGTGAAAGGCTGGGAATATGATTCGGATGGAAACGCAAGGCTCATCCCTGGATCAGGGAATCACTGTAATCCGGCAAAGGGGACTTTGTTTGTTTCAAAAGGAGATGATAAAGCTAATATCTTTTTTACGTATGGAAAAGGTATTATGACACAACATCCGAATGACGGTGATGTTTATGTTGATGAAATAGGTGTGGGACATCGAGGTTTAACAAGTGAGCAGGCAAATGTACAAGGTACAAAGGGGTTCAACTATTCAAAAGGATATGGAGGAGCTTTATTCTTCTCTGAATTTTTAGGAAACAATCATAAATATGGTGCATATTATTGGGGAGCGTCTTTGTTCAACAGAGAACCATCAAAAGCAACTGCCCGTTTCTCGCGTGTAACATTGGAATATGACTTGTTGAGATCTGTAGAACCTGCCCATGTTGATGTTGCAAACAGTTCTAATGTTGCAGATGATTCTTATGGTATAAATGGTTATTGGCATGCCAGTTTTGTACGCTGCATACGAACCGAATCTGGAAGCGGCGGAGGTGAGACTACGGTTACAATTGAACCGAAGGCAACATTTAAGTATGGATCATTACGTCGTAATATTTCAGGAACTATTATCGTTTCTTACAGTGGAGGCAGTCAAAATTTATCAGTCGATGGAGGAAAGGCAACAAGTGAATTGAAGTTACCAAGTAATGTAACTTCTGTCGATTTAACTTATAAAAAAGGGTATACTTATAAAACTAAGGCATCTATGTCAGACTTAGAGTCATCAAAATCAATCATATTAACAGCCCAAGAGCAGTGATATAGAACCTATTTTTTAGAGAGGGGAACAATGACATCCCCTCTCTAATTTCTTTTGAGTACGTTTTTTACAGATATATTTGTTCTTGTGATTAGAGTCTGTTGAAATGTTTATTTGTTTTATAGATTCATATAGTAAAATTCATCACTCTACCTAACACCTGACACCTTTCCGATTAACCTATTGACCCCTACCCGGTTATAAGGTGTTAGTTCCTCTTTTTTACCTACCACCTCCTACCACCCCGTTTTTCTGTTTCTCACCACAAACTATCCCCAAACACCCTATCCACTAATCCAAAGCATACAGTGAACTAAATCAAGGCCTATACGAAACTATCTGTACCTGCTTACCACCTATTTATAACATGTAGTAACTACCTATCATTAATAAGTAGTACTACATATTGCCAATTAGTAGTACTACCTATCTGTAATTCCCAATATGGTTTGATTTAGTTTATAGTATGCTTTGGATTAGTTCCCTGTAGCTTTTGAATTAGTTGGAATAAACTTCTTACAAAACATTGTGTATCCCGATTATAAAGCCTACCTTGCGCGGCATTAACTTTAAAGATAAACTTGAATGAAAATAACACAACTGCGCGGTGATCTCGCGGCCTTTCGCAATCTTGAACTAAGTATCGTCCTGAATGCGATGAAGACAGAAAACAGCCGGAAGCCGGTGACGATGTTGCGACAGAATATTCTTTATCTGACACCTCACACGAAAAGCCTGGCGGCGGAAAAGATACCTGTCGTCCTGTTTGGCGTTACGCTTAAGAGAGAAGGAGAAGGCATCGGCGTCGTTTCCTATACCGGGCTGGTACTGCTTAGCATCGGCAACCTGATCGACCGGGCAGAGGCTGCCGGGATACGGAAACGTGTGGCGGGGTTTCCGCAGACGCTCACTTGCTTTATAGGATCGAGCGGGCGGAGCGTCAAGGTGGTGGTTCCTTTTACTTTGCCGAACGGTTCGCTGCCGGAGACGGAGGAGCGGATGCAGCTTTTCCATGCGCATGCTTACCAGCGTGCCAGCCGTTATTTTGAGGCACAACTACAATTGCCCTTGGAGTGGAAAGAAGAAGGGTGGCCCGCTCCCGAACAGGGTTGCCGCCTGTCGTATGACCCTGATCTCTATTATAATCCGGACGCTTTGCCCATACGGATCGAACAGCCCTTGCAGATGCCGGCTCCGGTGACGACGCGCGAAGTACACGATGCTGAGGCAGACCCTTTGCGACGCATGGCGCCCGGATATGAACGTTATAAGCGTATCTCGCTACTCTATGAGACCTGTCTTGCCGAGACATACCGGCAGGTTGGTCCGGAAGACGGTACGGATGAAGAACGGAAAAAGTTTATGGTGTACCTGGCGCGTAAATGCCGGCAGTCCGCCATACCAGAAGAAGATGCCGTGCGTTTTGCCCTGGTGCATCCTTTCAGAAAGGAACAAGAGATGGAGTTAAGGGCTACCTACGGTAATATCTACCGGAAAGAGATGCTTAGAAACACACAGCCCTGCATGCCCCGGCGGATGCTGGTGGCGATGCAGATGGAAGAGTTTATGACGAGGCGTTACGATTTGCGATTCAACAGGATGAAGGGATGTAAGGAATACCGCGAACGGCATTCGCTGTTTACGGACTATCGCCCGGTGACGGCCGAGACGGTTAAGAGTATCTGTTTCGAGGCTCAGTTGGAGGGTATATCGGCAATCGAATATGACGTGCAGCGGTATGTGGACTCCCGCCGCATCCCGCATTATTGGCCGGTCGAGGAGTTTCTTTACGACCTGCCCCTGTGGGACGGCGCAGACCGTATCCGTGCCCTGGCCGATTGTGTGCCTTGCGACAACGGGGAGTGGAGGGATTTCTTTTACCTCTGGTTCCTCAGCATGGTGGCGCACTGGTTGCAAATGGACAAGGAGCATGCCAACAGCACGTCGCCCTTGCTGGTCGGTCCGCAGGGTTGCCGCAAGAGCACTTTTTGCCAAAACTTGTTGCCGCCTGCACTTCGTCCGTATTATATAGACGGAATTGATCTGGGGAGCCGGAAGGATGCGGAACTGGCGCTAAACCGTTTCGCGCTGGTCAACCTGGATGAGTTCGATTCGATACCCGCCTCCCGGCAGCCCTACCTGAAGAATCTGTTGCAGAAGTCGAAGGTGACGCTCCGCAAGCCTTATGGCGAGAGTATGGAAGAGATGCGGCGTTTCGCTTCGTTCATCGCAACCTCCAATACGTTCGGTTTGCTGACCGATATGTCCGGCAGCCGGCGTTTTATCGGAGTGGAGGTAAAAGGTACGATCCGCATCGAGCCTGTCGATTATCCACAACTCTATGCACAGGCCGTAACCGCTTTGAAAGAAGGTGAACGCTATTGGTTTACGACGGAAGAAGAGGCGCGCCTGAATAAGAATAACCGGATATTCGAGAAGCGCCCGCTGCTGGAAGAGATGTTCTTATACTATTACCGTGTCCCGGAAGAATGGGAAACGTGTGAACCTCTGTCTGCTCCCGACATCCTTATGTCGATCAGCAAACAGAGCAAGATGGACCTTACGGAAACCAAGCTGGAACAGTTCGGAAAACTAATGGCAAAATACAATGTAATGAGGAAGCTCAGGAAGGACCGGACATATTATCACCTGATCCCGATAAAGAGGTGATGGATAACGCGGAACTACCACCTACCTACCTACCACCCACCTACCACCCTTTAATACAATGACAATAAACAAGTTATAAGAAAAGGTGTTAGGTGTTAGTTAAAATGAAAAATTTTATATAAAAACAAAATAGTTATGAGTATACCATACAAATTTGTCCCCATTTATGATAACCTGAATAAGGAAGATGAGAAGGTAGCGGGTTTTTATCCGAAAGTAGTAAGCCGGGATACGATCCATAAAGAGCGTATGTTTGAAGAGATCTCGCGGGGATCTTCTTCCCTGCGTGCGGAACTGGCGCGCTCGTGGATGCTGATAGAAGACTATATAACGGAAAAGTTACAGGACGGCTACGATGTCTGCCTGGACGATTTATGCACGTTCGGCGTCTCGGCCAACTACCGCCGTGTGGACCGTAAAAACGAAATACGTGCCGAATCGATTTCCGTAAAAGGCATGCACGTACGTGTTTCGGAAGTCATCAACAAGAAACTGAGACGGGCTACATTCGAGCGGGAACCGGAGGATTCTTTATCCAAACGCGTTTGCCGTCGAAGGTGATAGCCATTTTGAGGATATCGGTGAAACCGTCTTGCCGCAGGATGGCATCATACTGCTTGTCTTCGATTTGCTGCAAAGCGGAACTCAACGCTTTCTCGACCGTCTCTGTCGGGCGCAGGCGCTTCAGTTCCATAATCACAGCTTGCCCCTTACCGCCTTTCGGACGCAGGAGGATGTCGTAGCGACCGAAACCGGATTCGCGGTTGCTGCTGACCTCGTAGTCCGACATGCCCGCCAGCAATCCTAACAGGAAGGCCTGGTAAACCTTTTCCGGCTCACGCCCGTTGGTGTCATAATAGGAAAAGGTATTGACGACAAAGTCGTTCAACAACTCTTCAAAATATTCGATGTCACCCGCACGTAATGCCTGCAACATCAGCTCCAGGCGGTCGTTCTTCACCGGACCGTTATTGATCCAGCTGCGGATTATGGTGAAGAAAACAGTTCTTACTTCGCGATTTGGAACCTGCAAAGTATATTCCATCAAGTCGTCGTTGTTCTTTACCGGATCGGAGGCCTTCAGGTAGCCGCTGAAAAGCATAAATGACCAGATATTGGTTGTTTCTGCCAACAAATCAGGAAACGCTAACTTGTCGTTTATCACGCTGCGGATCGGTTCGCCCTGTATCAGCGACTCCACCCCCATACGTATCTGCGACGGGCCGTCGGCAAGCAGGTGACGCAAGAGGACATCAGAACCGGTATTCACCCAGTAGGGAGCCAGGACGCCGCCCTTATTTACAAAAGAAAGCACAGACCAGGGATTATAGACCGTTTGATCTCCGAACAGATAGCCGTTGTACCAGTTCTTCACCTCGTCTTTCTGACCACCGAACGAATAGTCGGTTAGCATTCGGTCCGTTTCTTCCTGCGTAAAACCGAAAGAAGTACACATCGGGAGTTCCAGGATCGTATCTACATCTATGTTATTCAATCCGCTGAAAATAGATTCTTTGCTGACCCGCAGGATACCCGTAATAACGCCGCGGAAAATATCCGTATTGTCCTTAAACACCAAACTCATAAAGTTGCGCATAAAGCCGATCATGCGGTCATAATATCCTTTGTCGAAAGCGACATGGATCGGCGTGTCATACTCATCGAGCAGCACGAGGGGCGGCATGCCCCAATGAGTCGCCAACAGACCGGATAAAAAAAGCAATGAGTTTTGGATCATGACCTCGTCTGCCTGTAGCATGAGTATCTGATTGAACCACAGTCGGTCCAGCTCGGACAGATCGTCGTCCAGCAAATACCGGTGACGGGCAAATTCCTGTTGCATCTGTATTTTGATCTGAGACAGGGTCGCTTCAAACGTATCGCCCTTGCAGTCCTTCAGCGTAACCAATATCACCGGATATTTCCCTTGATACCGGTCGAAATCTTTCCATTGTTCGATGCTTTTGCCCTCGAACAGCGGACGATAGACGTTACCTTCCGTCTTCTCGAAGAAATAGCGAAGTGTGGAAAGGTTCAGCGTCTTGCCAAAACGACGAGGACGCGGAAGAAGTGTGATCAAACTGCCTTCTTCTATGATCTGGCGGATAAAATCGGTCTTATCCACATAATAATAATCTTCGTCTATCAGCTTCTTATAATCACTGATGCCTATCGGTAACTTTTTCCGGTCCATATATCACTGTTTTTATCGTGCTTACAAATATAGGAATAACGGACCGATATTCATAATTCTTTCCTGCCTTTGTGAAGTTACCGGCTCCGGAACATATACCCCAGCGACAACGTCACGTTGTTCTGATAAAGGGAAGATTCGCCTTCGCGCTCGACAGCCCGGCGATCCAATGTACCGCAAAGGGCACTGACGGAGAAGAAGTAACGGCTGTAGTCGACACGCAAGCCGACATTCACGCCCAAATCGAACGTTTTGAGATCCGTTTCCTTGTCCTGCCCGAAATGGATATCTACATTCTGGTTTTGGGTTTTCATCTTGCCGAACAGGGAGAAATCGAGGGCCGGACCGGCATAGACACCTAACTGCACATCATTTATATTAAATGTATAGGCCAGGTTCAACGGAACCTGTATGGAATAGTAATTGCATTTATTGAGGGAGTTTTTCGCACCATCCACCTGAAAGTTGGAGATGAAAGAACCGCCCTGGTTGGTAAAGGCCAGTTCGGGCCGCAAAGACAGTCCCTTATATAGATGTATGTCGGCAAGCCCTGCCACACTAAAACCAAAACGGGCTCCAGCTTTATATGTGCCTTCCACTTTTTGCACCAGAGAAGAGTAAGCACCACCCGCACGCACACCGAAAGCGACCTGGGCCACAGTCGGCATAATCATCAACACACTTAAAAAGACAATAAATATAATTTTTCTCATATAGCAAACCTTCTAATTCTTATGAGCAAAGATAGAGTTTTTCAATCGGATTATAGCAGACGATATGAGAAAATAACAAAATAAGCCGTATCTTTATAGGCCGAAATAAAACAGGATCAAGATTAGATATGGAACCATTTATACACCTCCACGTACATACCCAGTATTCACTTCTGGACGGACAAGCCTCTATTGACGCATTGATTGACAAAGCGCAGAAAGACGGGATGCGGTCGATCGCCGTCACCGACCATGGGGTGATGTTCGGGATAAAAGAGTTTTTCAACAAGGTTTCCAAGAAAAACAGCAAACCTTTAGATGCAATCAAAGGATACGAGAAAGAGCTGAAGGAGCTGAAAGGCAAAACGGAACTTACAGCAGAAGAACAAACCCGTCTCGAAGAAATACCGGCAAAAATAGAAGAAGAAAAGAAAAAGATATTCAAGCCGATCTTCGGTTGCGAGTGCTACTGTGCCCGGCACGGGCGGCACAGCAAACTGGCTTCGCAAGACGACCGGAGCGGCTGGCACCTGATTGTCCTGGCCAAGAATCTGAACGGGTACAAGAACCTGATCAAGATGGTTTCCCTCTCCTGGACGGAAGGTTTCTACGGACGGCCGCGTATCGACAAGGAACTGCTGGAAAAATATCACGAAGACCTGATCGTCTGTTCCGCCTGTATCGGTGGAGAGGTGCCGCAGCACATCATGCACGGACGGATGGACAAAGCGGAAGAATCGGTTCTCTGGTTCAAGAACCTCTTCGGAGAGGATTATTACCTGGAGATACAGCGCCATGAAACCCACGACCCGTCGGCAGCCCAGGACACTTATCTCCACCAGGTGGAAGTCAACAAGGTCATACTCGAACTGGCACGCAAACATAATATAAAGGTAATCGCAACCAACGACGTCCATTTCGTCAATGCCGAAGATGCCGAAGCGCACGACCGGCTGATCTGCCTTAGTACGGGTAAAGACCTGGACGATCCGAACCGTATGCGCTACACCAAGCAGGAATGGATGAAAACGACGGCGGAGATGAACGCGATCTTTTCGGATGTTCCCGAAGCGCTGAGCAATACGCTCGAAATAGCCGATAAGGTCGAATTCTATTCCATCGACCACGGCCCTATCATGCCGACCTTTGCCATCCCCGAAGATTTCGGGACGGAAGAAAGCTACCGCGAGAAGTTCAGCGAACAGGACCTGTTCGAGGAATTTACGCGCGACGAAAACGGGAATGTGGTGCTGAGCGAAGAGGCGGCACACGACAAGATAAAGAAGTTGGGCGGATATGAAAAACTGTACCGCATCAAGCTGGAAGCCGACTACCTGAAAAAGATTACCTACGACGGGGCGAAGATCTGCTACGGAGACGATCTGACCGACGAAGTGAAGGAACGTCTGAACTTCGAATTGCATATCATGAAGACGATGGGTTTCCCGGGATACTTCCTGATCGTGCAGGACTTTATCCGCGCCGCCCGCGAAGAACTGGGCGTCTCGGTCGGTCCCGGCCGTGGATCGGCTGCCGGTTCGGCCGTAGCCTACTGCTTAGGGATCACAAAGATCGACCCGATTAAATACGACCTGCTGTTCGAACGTTTCCTGAACCCGGACCGTATCTCCCTCCCCGATATCGATACCGACTTCGATGATGACGGCCGCGGCGAGGTGCTCCGGTGGGTAACGGAAAAATACGGCGCCGAGCGCGTGGCGCATATCATTACCTACGGCACGATGGCGACCAAGTCGGCCATCAAGGATGTGGCGCGTGTGCAGAAGCTGCCGCTATCCGAATCGAACCGCCTGGCCAAGCTTGTACCGGATAAGATTCCGGATATGAAAAAGTTCAAGTTGGGAGACGCTATCAACTATGTGCCGGAACTGAAAGAGGCGGCCACAGGAAATGATCCTTTGGCACGCGATACGCTGAAATACGCACAAATGCTGGAAGGGAATGTCCGCAACACCGGCGTACATGCCTGTGGCGTTATCATCGGGCGTTATGACATATCGGACGTCGTACCCGTCAGTACGGCCAAAGACAAAGATACGGGCGAAGAAATGCTGGTAACCCAGTATGAAGGTTCCGTGATCGAAGAGACAGGATTGATCAAGATGGACTTCCTGGGACTGAAAACATTGTCTATCATCAAGGAAGCAATCGAAAACATACGCCTGACGACAGGGCATGAACTGGACATCGACCATATCAGCCTGGAAGATCCGGCGACCTACAAACTGTATTGCGACGGAAAGACCACCGGTACCTTCCAGTTTGAATCCGCCGGCATGCAGAAATACCTGAAGGAGCTGCAACCGTCCAAGTTTGAAGACCTGATCGCGATGAATGCCCTCTACCGTCCGGGGCCTATGGACTATATACCTTCTTTTATTGCCCGTAAGCATGGTAAAGAGGAGATCAAGTACGACATTCCGGTCATGGAGCGCTATCTGAAAGACACCTATGGCATTACGGTCTATCAGGAACAGGTCATGCTTCTGTCCCGCCTGCTGGCTAACTTCACGCGTGGCGAGAGCGACGCCCTTCGTAAGGCAATGGGTAAGAAGTTGATCGAGAAGATGAACCACCTGAAATCCAAATTTATGGCAGGCGGGAAGGCGAACGGTTACGAGGAAAGCACTTTGCAGAAGATCTGGTCCGACTGGGAAAAATTCGCTTCCTACGCGTTCAATAAGAGCCATGCGACCTGCTATTCGTGGGTGGCTTACCAGACAGCTTACCTGAAAGCCAACTATCCGTCCGAATATATGGCGGCCGTCCTGAGCCGAAGTTTGTCCAACATCGTGGATATCACGAAGTTTATGGACGAATGTAAGGCGATGGGTATCCAGGTGCTCGGGCCGGATGTGAACGAATCGATCCTCAAGTTCAGTGTAGACAAGGACAAGAACATCCGTTTCGGTCTGGGAGCCGTGAAAGGTGTCGGCGAAGCAGCTGTCCAGAACATTATCGATGTACGGAAGAAGGACGGGCCGTTCAAGAATATCTTCGATTTCGTGGAACGTGTCAGTCTGACTGCCTGCAATAAAAAGAACATCGAATCGCTGGCTCTGGCCGGGGCTTTCGACAATTTCGGCATCCAGCGCGAGCAGTTCTTTGCCGAAACCGGAAAAGGGGAAATATTTCTGGAGACGCTCGTACGCTACGGTAATAAGTATCAGACGGACAAGAGCACAGCCACCAACTCGCTGTTCGGTGGAGACGTACAGGTAGAGATCGCCAAGCCGGAAATCCCGAAATGTGAACGCTGGAGCGACCTGGAACGCCTGAACAAGGAGAAAGAGTTGGTCGGCATCTATCTTTCCGCCCACCCGTTGGACGAGTTCCGTATTATATTAACATATGTCTGCAACACCGGCATGGTGGAAATCAACGATAAGGAAAACCTGGTCGGAAAGGAACTGCTGTTCGGCGGTATCGTGACCGACTTCCGGGAAGGTATGACAAAGAAAGGAAATCCGTATGGCATCATCAAAATAGAAGACTTTACGGGTAGCGGCGAGATAGCCCTGTTCGGAAAAGATTATGTCGAATACAGCAAATTCGGGAAGCGGGGGATGTACCTGCTGATCAAAGCACGCGTGGAAGACCGCTACAATTCCGGCCGGCTCAGCCTGTCGATCGGGTCGATCCAATTGTTGCAGGATGAAAAAGACCGTCTGATCGAAAAAATCAGCATCACGGTCCCGATCCACGACCTGGACGAACCGACCGTAAACGAACTTTCGACTTTGATAAAGAACAATCCGGGGCAGAGCCTGTTATATTTTAAAGTGGTTGACGGCGAGCACAACATCACGCAGAATTTCTTCTCGCAGAACATACGTCTCAACGTCACACACAATCTGGTCGAGTTCCTGCAAACAAATGAAAATATTGACTTTAAAATTAATGGTTAGTATTTGTCGGATGCAGAAAGAATTTGTATTTTTGGCGACTCTAAACAGAAACAAATTAAATAGATATAATTATTATGGCACTACAAGTTACAGATGCGAATTTTGAAGAGTTGGTAAACTCTGGTAAGCCTATGGTCCTTGACTTTTGGGCAGAATGGTGTGGCCCTTGCCGCATGGTCGCTCCGATCATCGATGAGTTGGCAACCGAATATGAAGGCCGTGTGACAATCGGCAAAATGGATGTAGACAACAACAACGATGTGGTCGCACAGTTTGGTATCCGCAACATCCCGACCGTCCTTTTCTTCAAAGACGGTAAGATGGTAGACAAACAGGTCGGAGCTGCTCCCAAACCTACATTCGTCTCCAAGATCGACGCACTTTTATAATTTCATAGCGCGAAGCATTTCGCGTTTTCCGGGAGGGCCGGGTATTCTTTCGACAGAGTATCCGGCTTTCTGCATCATACGCCGTACGACACCCTTGGCGCAATAAGTAGTCAGAATACCTCCCTCCGCCATATGCGCATACAATCTGTCGAATATTTCCTGATTCCACATTTCGGGCTGTTTGTCCGGAGCGAAGGCATCAAAATAGACAAGATCGATCCCGTCCGGCAAATCACAGGTATTACTGTCACCCTGTATTTTATACAACGTAAAACGTTCTGTTATAGCAGCCGCTTCATTCCATGCCGCCGCATGCAATGCACGGAACAGGCTTTCCTTTTCCGGACAGACCATTCCCCCATAATTCAAAGCCTGGACAAGCGCAGATTCGAGCGGATACAGCTCGATAGAATAATAATTCACTGCACGGTCGCTCTCTTCAGCATCCAGCAAGGTAAGCAAAGCATTCAAGCCGGTACCGAAGCCAACCTCAAAAACGGTGATATCTTTCTTGGTCTGACGATGCAATCCCGCTTCGATAAACACATGACGTGATTCTTGCAACGCTCCGTTTACCGAATGATAATGTTCGTCCATTTCCGGAATAAATAAGGTATGACTGCCGTCGGCCGTCCGCTGTAATTCCCGTTTCATTTGATTTCTTTACTATTTCATCATTATTTTGAATCGACAAAGATATAAAAATATAGAATTGATTACTTTTACAGCCTATTAATTACAATCTCCATAGACGGAGTACAGCTTATGAATCTGAAACTCTTTTCCATTCTACTGTTTTCGGCCTGTATCCAGATTATACAGGCTCAAAAGAGTTATTCCATAAAAGGTATTGTTAAAGAGGCTACAAGCGGCGAACCAATCCCCTATGCCACCGTAATCATCTGGAATACGGTGCAGGGAACGGCAACCGATTCTACCGGCAATTTCGAAATCACAGGCGTTGCTCCGGGAAGCTACAGACTCCAGGCGTCTTATATCGGATATAAACCGACCGTTACGGCCGAATTCCGTGTTGCCAATAAAGATATATTCTTTCCGGTCGAACTCGAGACGGCCAGCGAGAACCTTCAGGAAGTAAACATCGTAGCCTCCCCTTTCCGCAAAACAGCAGAGAGTCCGCTCGGGCTGCGCGTCATCGGGTTCAAAGAGATTGAGAAAAGTGCAGGGGGAAACCGGGATATATCACGAGTGGTACAGACTTTTCCGGGTGTAGCTTCAACTGCCGCATTCCGTAACGACCTGATGGTAAGGGGCGGCGGACCGTCGGAAAACCGTTTCTTTCTGGATGGAGTCGAGATCCCGAATATAAACCATTTCTCGACACAGGGAGCTTCCGGCGGACCGGTCGGAATCATCAACCCGGATTTTATCCGCGAAGTCAATTTCTATTCGGCTGCATTTCCTGCAGCCCGGGGAAACGCGCTCAGTTCCGTGCTCGACTTCAAGCTGCAGGACGGGAACAAAGAGAAGTTCTCTCTGCGGGGAGTTATCGGGGCCTCGGATGTCGGACTATCCACCAACGGACCAATCGGGAAGAAAACAACCTACCAGGTATCTGTCCGCCGCTCTTACCTGCAATTCCTGTTCGACATGATCGGCCTGCCTTTCCTGCCGACTTTTACAGATGCACAGTTTAAGGTGAAGCATACGTTCGACCGAAAAAATGAACTGACGCTATTGGGCCTTGGGGCTATCGATAATATGAAGCTTAACACAGGTATGGAAGACATGAGCGAGAAAAACCAATATATCCTGGCTTACCTCCCGGTTGTCAAACAGAAAACATATACGTTAGGGGCCGTCTACAAGCATTACTCCGGAAAAAACATCTATTCGCTGATTGTCAGCCGCAGCCAGTTAAACAACCGGAACACCAAATACAAAGATAATGACGAAAGCTCAGATGAAAATCTGACTCTCAACTACCGCTCGGACGAGATTGAGAACAAGCTGCGCAGTGAAAACATATTCCGCCTCCCCTTCATCCGTCTGAATGTTGGCGGCAATATCGAATATGCGACCTATACGAACCATACGTTCCAGAAGCAATTCACCACAATCCCCCGGGAGATCAACTACCATACAGATCTCGGGCTTTGGAAGTGGGGGCTTTATGTCACAGCCATATACGAAAGCGACAACGAACGTTTTACAGCATCTTTAGGCGCACGGACAGATGCCAACAACTATTCTTCAGAAATGAACAACCTGCTGGAGCAGCTTTCCCCGCGCCTGTCACTCTCCTATCGCTTGTTCGGAAATATTTATCTGAATGCAAACGCAGGAAGATATTACGAATTGCCCCCTTACACGGTTCTCGGGTTCAAGGACAACCAGGGCAACTATGTAAACAGGACCAACCGCCTGAGTTACATCCGGAGTGACCAGGCCGGAATCGGACTGGAATACCGGCCTTCCTCCTATCTGAAATTTACGGCGGAAGGATTTTATAAAAAATACGACCATTACCCGATGTCGCTGACCGACAGCATTCCGCTTGCGTCAAAAGGTACCGATTACGGTGTGCTGGGTAACGAAGCCGTCAATTCCACAGCGGCCGGAAGGGCTTACGGACTGGAACTGATGGGACGCTGGTACAATTACAAAGGATTGACTTTTATAGCTTCCTACACCTATGTGCGGAGTGAATTCAGGGACGGTCGCGAAAGCGGCAAGTATATCCCCTCCGCCTGGGACAACCGCCACCTTTTCACGTTCAGCGGAACTTACGCTTTACCCGGAAATTGGGATATAGGAGCTAAACTACGAGTCGTGGGAGGTGCCCCCTATACACCTTATGATGTCGAGAAAAGCAGTTTCGTCGATGCCTGGGATGCCAGCGGCAGCCTCTACTATGACTACAGCCGGTTCAATAGCGAACGCCTGAAACCATTCACCCAACTGGATCTCCGCATCGACAAAACGTTCTATCTGAAAAAGCTCATGATAGGAGCCTATATCGATTTGCAAAATGTGTTAAATTCCAAATACAAAGAACAGGATGTATATATTAAAACAGGTAAAATACTTAATCCGGATGCACCTCGCGCACAACAACGTTATGAGTTAAAACCAGTTGATCGCCGTACCGGGACACTTTTGCCCAGTATCGGCCTTATGATCGAACTTTAGAAAAGTTCTGATTTATGCTAAGTTATATCAAATAATTTCTATTTTTGCAAGCGTGCCCCTTATAGGGACAGTTTAGGAGCTTTAGAACAATCTTTATTTCATGAATAAATCATCGGATCTCTACATAATGCATACATGGCGATTCTTTTTCTTAGTCATTAGCTTGCTCTTCACATGCCAAGCCTATGCTGATGAAAACAATCCCATTTTGATTATCAGTTCCTATAATCCGGACACCCGTAATACAACACAAAACATCTCCGAATTCATGGAAGAATATAAACGGCTGGGAGGGAATCTACCTGTCGTAATCGAAAACATGAACTGTAAAAGCCTTCCCGAAGCACCTCTGTGGAAAGAAAGGATGAGAAAGCTGATGGATAAATACCGGGGAGAAAGCAAGCCTAAACTGATTATGATCCTCGGACAGGAAGGATGGGCTTCTTATCTTTCACAAAATGACAGTATTATCCAGGATATTCCGATACTATGCGGTATGGTCAGCCGGAATGCCGTATTGCTGCCTGATAAGGATGTCGATTTAACAGAATGGAACCCGGAAAGCGTAGACATAGAAAACTTCAAAAATAAAAAACAGAAGCTGGCGGGATTTGTCTATAATTATGATATTAAAGCAAATGTAGAGCTGATCCGGAAGTTATATCCAAGTACGAAACATATAGCCCTGGTTACCGACAACAGCTACGGAGGTATCTCGCTGCAGGCATTGGTCAAGAAAGAGATCAGCCAGATAGACGGCATCGATTTCATCCCGTTGGACGGACGAAAAAACGATATTTACAATATCATCGAAGAGATCAAGCAGTTGCCTTCCCAAACCGTCATTCTTCTGGGTACCTGGCGCGTCGACGTAAATGACGGATACTATGTCGGCAATGCCACCTATACCATGATGCTGGCCAACCCTAAAGTCCCGGCATTTTCGATAACATCCATCGGATTAGGGCATTGGGCTATCGGAGGATATATCCCTCAGTATCGTTCCATCGGAAAAGACCTGGGACGTCAGGCCGTAGATATTTTAAAGGATAATCCGGCCGAGCTCCATACGACAACGATCCCCAACATATATACTTTCGATGCTAAAAAGCTGAAAGAACAGGGCATTGCTTCTAAAGACCTGCCTCCACATTCCAAAGTGATTAACAAGGAGGTCGGGCTATTCGTACAATATAAGTTCGAAATCCTGTTGCTCACGGTAGTAATCTTGCTGCTTTTCCTGATCATGGTGTTCTATTTCTACCTGCGAACCAGCAACCTTAAAAACAAACTGCTGGTCCTGATAGCCAAACAGAAAGAAGACGAGATCGAACTCAGGAAAGCGAAAGAAAAGGCTGAAGAATCAGATCGTCTGAAATCTGCGTTCCTCGCCAACATGAGCCATGAAATCCGTACGCCGTTGAATGCAATCGTCGGTTTCTCCAACTTGCTGACTATCGCGGAGAACGAAGAAGAACGGGACGAATATATCAACATCATCAGCAGTAACAACGAACTACTCCTCCAGCTGATCAACGACATTCTGGATGTAGCCAAGATTGAAGCCGGGACATTAGAATTCATCGATTCGGAGGTGGATATTAACGCGCTGTTATCCGATATAGAACAATCTTCCCGCCTGAAAGCGTCAGACGGGGTACAGGTTTCGTTTGTCGAGAAAATTCCTCACTGCATAATCATGACAGACAAGAATCGTCTGGCGCAAGTGATGACCAACTTCATCAACAATGCGATAAAGTTCACGCAGGAAGGAAGTATCCGGTTCGGTTACCAGCGTGCAGGCGATAAGCTACGGTTTTACGTCACCGATACCGGATGCGGCATCGAGCCGGAAAAGAAAGGAATGGTATTCAACCGTTTCGTCAAGCTGAACAGTTTTGCGCAGGGTACGGGGTTAGGACTCGCCATCTGCCAGATGATCGTAAAGAAATTAGGCGGCGAGATCGGTGTGGAATCCGAATTAGGGAAAGGCTCGACCTTCTGGTTTACCTTGCCTGCTTCGATGATTTGCAAGATCAAAGCCCAGCCTGTTAAAAAAGAGGACAAAGCCGAAATACTTTCAAACGGCGCACCGAGAAAGGCCACGCTATTAATTGCCGAAGATAATGAAAGCAATTACATACTGATTCAGGCAGTCCTGAAAGATTACAATTTATTGCATGCCCGTGACGGACGGGAAGCAGTTCAACTATACCGTGAACATCATCCGGACATGATCCTGATGGATCTGAAGATGCCGGACATGGACGGGTATGAAGCGACAGCTGAAATAAGAAAAGAAGATCCGCTTATCCCAATCATTGCAGTAACAGCTTTCGCTTTTGCCGAAGACGAGCAACGGGTAAAACAAAGCGGTTTCAACGGATATGCAGCGAAACCGATCAAGCCGGCGGAACTGAAAAATATTATCAATCAATACCTGTAACAGGCGGACGGTTCGCGAACCGTCTCCTATAGGACGCGGGGTTGGGGAAATTGCAAGGTAAAGGTCGTCCCTTTCTCCTCTTCCGAAACAACAGAAATACTGCCGCCATGACGGTTCATGATCTGGCGGCAAACGCTCAGGCCGATGCCCGAACCTCCCTGCTTAGTCGTGAAAAACGGAACGAACACTTTATCCATTGCTTCCGGAACAATACCGCACCCATTATCGGAAACGGTAATAACCGGAACCCCCTCACGCCTGGATGCATTCACCCGTACTTCCGGAAAAGAACAGTCCTTGCAGGCTTCGGCAGCATTCTTTAATAAATTAATAAGCACCTGTTCGATCATCGAACGGTCGGCATAGAGACGCAAGTCAGCCGGGCGGACGGAAAATGAGAACGAGACATCTCCGGCCGGATACAAGCCGTGCAAATCATCGAACAAGACTGAAACCGGGAATAATTGCTGCGTAGGAGCCGGAATACGTGTCAGCTTCCGGTAGTTCTCGACAAAATCCAGCAAGCCTTTACTCCGGCGGTGTATCGTCTGCATGGCCTGCAGCATGATCCCGTAGTCCCGTTCATTCAATCCGTTGGATGTAGCCCGCTCCGTCACCGTCTCCGACAAAGAGATAATCGGAGCGATCGAGTTCATGATCTCGTGTGTGAGGACACGGATCAGTTTCTGCCAGGCATCTGTCTCCGCCTCCGACACCACTACATTATATAAACGGGTACGAAAAGCGGAAAGCGCTTCATTCATGGCACGCGTCAGGTTGGCTTCTGCACCGCCTGACGACGGGACCGGAAAAGAAAGGTTCATATCTCCATAATGGATGTTGGCGATCAGGTGCTCCATGCGTTGCAACATTTTCCGCTGATCCAGATAGAGGGAATAAGCGATACCCAACAAAACGAGAAAGCACATGACCGCCGTAAAATACAATCCTTTTAAAAGCAGAAACGCTATTGAAAGAGACAAAAGCACCAACAATCCTATTTTCAGGAAAAGAACATACCGTTTCATAGGCCCAGCTTATCCAGTTTCCGATACAGGGCAAAACGGGTAATCCCCAGCAGTTCGGCAGCACGGGTGATATTCCCGTCGGCACGGCGCAAGGCGCGTTCGATCGCTTCTTTCTCAAGCACGCTCAGGTTCAGTTCGTCGGACGATTCCCCCTTTTTGCGGGCAGGAGCCGGATGAAGCATAAAGTTTTCCGGCTTCAGCATAGAGCCGTCCGAAAGGATAACGGCACGCTCGATGGCATGCTGCAACTCGCGGACATTACCGGGCCAGGCATAACTTTGCAGTTTCGTTTTTGCATCCCGGGTAAGCCCCGTTAGTTTCTTCTTATACTTGCGGGCATAGCGGTTCAGGAAATGGTCAGCCAGCAACAGGATGTCGTTACCCCGTTCCCGGAGCGGCGGGATATGCAGTTCGATCGTATTGATGCGGTATAGCAAATCCTGGCGGAACGTTCCTTCCTGCACCATTTCCCGGATATCCATATTAGTAGCGGAAATCAGGCGGACGTCGATCGGCACGGAACGGGTCGCTCCCAACCGCAGAATCTGCCTTTTCTCGATAGCCGTCAACAGCTTCGCCTGCATCGGCAGACTCAGATTACCAATCTCATCCAGAAACAACGTACCTCCGGAAGCCACTTCCATACGTCCGGGCTTATCGCGCCGGGCATCCGTAAAAGCGCCTTTCTCATACCCGAACAACTCGCTCTCGAACAGTTGTTCCGGAATGCTTCCCAAGTCGATACTGACAAAAACCTGGCTGCTCCGGGGCGAATGGTGGTAAAGGGCGCGGGCGATCAGATCCTTCCCGGTTCCGTTCTCCCCCAGGATCAGGATATTGGCATCCGTATCCTTCAGTTTGGAAATAGTGGCAAACAAATCCTGCATGACATCGCTCTCGCCTATAATCTCAAAACCGGTATCCTCGGAACTTTCCAACACCTCGACGCGCTGTTTCAGTGTGTTGACCTCCGTACGGCTTTCACGCAGCTTCAATGCAGCCGAAAGGGTCGCCAGCAGTTTTTCTTTTTCCCAGGGTTTCGGGATGAAATCCGTAGCACCGGCTTTTATGGCGCGCACGGCCTTTTCCGTATCGGCATAGGCCGTAATAAAGAGGACCACCGCATCCGGATCAGCCGCTTTGATCTTTTCCAACCAGAAAAAGCCTTCCTGTCCGCTGATTGCATCCCGCCTGAAATTCATATCCAACAA
Source organism: uncultured Parabacteroides sp. (assembly GCA_900552465.1). Classification (GTDB taxonomy): domain Bacteria; phylum Bacteroidota; class Bacteroidia; order Bacteroidales; family Tannerellaceae; genus Parabacteroides. The sequence goes on from URZO01000011.1 coordinate 24,446, forward strand.
GATAACATCCGGCTGGAAAGTCGACATAAAATGCTCGATCCGTTCCGGCTGTGTCGTCACCTTGACCTGTTCGACATACGACTCCAGCAACAGGTTTAAAGCGAAGAGGACATCTTCGTTATCATCGATAATTAAAATCTTTCCGTTCTTCATATTCCTGATTCTATTTTACGCCCTGCAAAAAAGCAGGCCCGAGGAGACAAAGATATATATTATATGTATGGAATGCACGTGCGATAGTGCACATATTTCGTGCGAAATAACACGCCGCAAGTACCATGAACAATTTATTTTCCTACATTTACAAGCAAATAACAAACCATAAAATATTACTGAGATGAAACCATTCCGAAAATTCATTGCCGCCCTTTCAGCAGTGGTAGCTTTGAGCAGTTGCCAACCGACACCTAAGACAGCCGGAAACGGCGACGGCTCGTATGCAGAAGAAACACCTATGGCCATGCTGGTCGATACGCCGGCCATCACCGCCCCGCCTGCCACATTGAAACTCGATCCGTTCTACAAGAAGTACATGAACGTGAACGGCATCCACGTCGTCAGCTCCTGGCGTGTACCCGACAGTTGTTTCTACGCTGCCTACATCAGCATCAAGGCACTGACGGACGTATTGCCCGAAGAAGTGATGAAATCGTTGACCGACCGCGATACGCGCATCGGCATCATGGCCCGTTACGAAGGGACGACAGATATTCCCGAACACGCCTATCTGGTAAACGACACGACCCTCAACTGGGACGTCCGCGCCCGCGGCCTGGGAGGAGACTCCGAACACCCGTTCTCGACCTGTGCGGAGGAAAACATCCTCGCCTACCAGATCGACAAATACCATGCTGAGGACATCCTGATCCACGAATTCGCCCATACGATCCATGGAGCTGGCATCCTGCCGATCCGTCCGGAGTTTAACGACGAATTGCAGGCTTCATTAGATGCCGCCGTCGCGAAGGGACGCTGGAAAAATGTATATGCCGCCACGAATGTCTGGGAATACTGGGCCGAAGGCGTGCAGGACTGGTTCAATGTAAACGCAGAAGTCAACAACGACAACGGAGACGGCAAGCATAACAAGATTAACACGCGCGAAGAACTGAAAGCATACGACCCGGGGCTTTACGCCATCCTTACCCGCTACTTCCCGGAAGTAAACGAGCAGGTCAGCCGGCATAAGAAAATAGACTTATATCATTGGAGCGAGTAAAAAAGGACTGTGCCTCGTTCTTTCCAAATTAGTTTCATGCGGATGCAGCATGAAATAATTGTGTATTCATCAAAGCCCTGACTACCTGTGCTAATCCGCACGCATATTGTGCACATGCGCACGACAAAAGAGCGCGTCCGTTTCCCTTATCAGCATAAAAGCCAAGCACTTATAAGTGTGGCACATTATTTGTCTCTCATCAGGCATGAAACAGATCTTATCCATACTTATATGCGTGCTGCTTCCCCTGCAATTATGGGGACAGAAAACACTCACCCTGACATTGGACGACGCGATCGAAATGGCGCGCCAGCATTCACCCGAAGCGATTGCCGCCCGGCATGCTTTCAGGGCTTCTTACTGGAACTGGCGCTCTTTCCGGGCCAAACAGCTGCCGAGCCTGACGCTGACTTCGGATCCGAGCCTGAACCGTTCCATCCAGTCGGTGACGCTGGAAGACGGGAGTGATAAATTCGTACACCGGAACCAGTTGTCGGTCAACGCCGGGCTGGAAATCCAGCAGAATATTGCCCTGACAGGCGGTACGGTGTTGCTGAAGACAGGGCTTCAGCGGTTAGATATGTTCACCGACAATATCTCGTCTTATAAAAGTACGCCGGTGGTCGTGGGATATGAACAGAACCTGTTCGGCTACAACGATCTCAAATGGGAACGCCGGATCGAGCCGATCAAATACGAAGAAGCGAAAAAAGCCTATATCGAAACGCTCGAACTGGTAGCCGCCTACACGACCAACCGCTTTTTCAACCTGGCAAGCGCACAGACCTCGCTCGAGATCGCAAAATACAATTTTGCGAATGCCGACACACTCTACCGCTATGCACAGGGACGTTACAACATCGGGACGATCACCGAAAACGAAATGCTCCAACTCGAGCTCAACAAGCTGACCGAGCAGACCAACCGCCTCAACGCGCAGATAGAGGTGGACGACTACATCCAGTCGCTGCGCAGCTACTTAGGTATTTCGGAAAACATCACGCTGGTGGTAATCCCCGACGACAGCATTCCCCGCTTCACGGTCGACGTCAATGAAGCCATGCAGCTGGCATTCCAGAACAATCCGGATATCAGCGCTTTCGAACGCCGCCGCCTGGAAAGCGAAAGCTCCGTTGCCGAGGCAAAAGCCAACCGGGGATTCAAAGCAGACCTCTACGCGCAGTTCGGTCTGACACAGAGCAATGAAAATCTGAAAGAATCCTACCGCAACCCGATGGACCAGCAGTTGGTAACGCTCGGCATCCGTATCCCGATCCTGGATTGGGGCGTGGGAAAAGGCCGGGTCAAGGTTGCCAAAAGCAACCGCGACAAAGTCTATACCGAACTGGAGCAGGAACGGATGGATTTCGAGCTGAACGTTGCCAAAATGGTCAAGCAGTTCAACCTGCAAGCCAACAAAGTCATGATAGCGGAGAAGACCGACCAGACGGCACAGCGCCGCAACGACGTGGCCCGCAGGCTTTATCTGCTCGGCAAATCGAGTATCCTCGACCTGAATGCCGCCATTTCGGAAAAAGACAATTCACGCCGGGCGTATATCTCGGCTCTGTATAATTACTGGAGTCTCTACTACGGCCTCCGCAGCCTGACGGGCTACGACTTCGAGAAGCAGATTCCGATTGTTGAAGACTATGAACTATTGCTAAAATAAAAACGATATACAATGGATAAACCTATTGCAAAGAAACCCGTTTATTACCGCTACCGTTGGCATATCGCCGGGGGAATTGCTTTTGTCGCCCTGCTTGTTTACGTAGGGATCGCCGCATCGGGGGGCAGAAAACTGCGTACCGAAGCTGAGAACCTGATCATCGGCGAAGCCACCAGCGATAAATTCCTGGAATATGTGGATGTGGAAGGCGTCGTTCAACCCATCCTCACCATTCAGATCAACGCCCGTGAAGCCGGCAGCGTAGACCGTATCATTGCCGAAGAAGGAACGATGATGAGCAAGGGAGACACGATACTGACCCTCAGCAATCCCGATCTGATCCGCACCATCGAAGACCAGCAGGATGAATGGGAAAAGCAGTTGATCTCCTACCAGGAGAAAGAGATCGAAATGGAACAGAAGAGCATCGACCTGCAACAAAAGACTTTAGAGACGACCTACGAACTGAACCGCCTCAAGAAAAGCTATGCCCTCGACGAAGAGGAATTCCACATGGGCGTCAAAAGCAAGGCACAGTTGGAAGTAGCCCGCGACGAGTTCGACTATAAAACCCACAGTACCGCCCTGCAACTGGAAGGCCTGCGCCACGACAGCGCCGCCACCATCCTCCGCCGGGAATTGATGAAGAACGACCTCGAACGGGAACGGAAGAAGTTCGATCGCGCCCGCGAACGCATGGAAGACCTGATCGTCCGCGCTCCCCTCTCCGGCCAGCTCAGTTTCGTCAAAGTGACGCCCGGCCAACAGGTGCAAAGCACCGAGGCGATCGCCGAGATCAAAGTGCTCGACCAGTTCAAGATACACACCTCCCTCAGTGAATATTATATCGACCGGATCACGACCGGCCTGCCCGCCACCATCACCTGGCAGAGCAAGAAGTTCCCGCTGCGGATCACCAAAGTCGTCCCGGAGGTGAAAGACCGCAACTTCGATGTCGACCTGGTCTTCACCGAGGTAAGCCCCGAAAACGTCCGCATCGGCAAAAGTTTCCGAGTACAGATCGAACTGGGACAGCCGGAAGAAGCCCTCGTCATCCCGCGTGGCGATTTCTTCCAGACCACTGGCGGGCAATGGATCTACAAGCTGAACGAAGCAGGCACGAAAGCCCGCAAGACCCCGATCAGCATCGGCCGCCAAAACCCGCAGCAATACGAAATAACCGGTGGCCTCCAACCGGGCGACAAGGTGATTGTCACAGGATATAGTACCTTTGGCGACGCAGAGGAATTGATTTTGAAATAAACAAACAATAAGATTTAGACCATGTTATTACAACACTATATTAAAATCGCATTTCGTAACCTGTTAAAATATAAGGTTCAGTCAATCATCAGTATCGTCGGACTGGCTATCGGCCTGATCTGTTTTACATACGGTTGGAACTGGTATCGGTATGAAACAACCTATGACGGCTTCTATCCGGAAGCCTCCGATATTTACAAAGTATACGGGATAGATAAACAAACTGGAAAGAAAGCGGAGAAGCTACCGTTAATCCTGGCACGGAAACTGAAAAAGGACTTTCCGGAAGTGAAAGAGACGACACAGATCTATTCCAAATTCGGCTCGACTTTCCACTACGGAGAGACGAGGCTCGAAGACCCGGACGAAGAGTTTATAGATGAACAGTTCTTCCATTTCTTCCCACGCCCGGTAATCTGCGGCAAGAAAGACGATATACTGAAAACACTGGACGAAATAGCGGTGACTCGCTCCTTCGCCATGAAATATTTCAAAACACCGGAAGAGGCTTTAGGCAAAACACTACGGAACGGATACCGTGAACATATTACGATCGTATCCGTCCTCGAAGATGCTCCTAAAAACTCGATGATGCAAGCGGATGTATATGAGCTGGACAAATTCGACCACGAGCGGGAAAACCGCATCACCGAAGAAATGCAATGGGCACAACAAGAAACCGAGATCTATCTACTTCTGGAACCAGCGACCAACATCAAGGCCTTTGAAAAGAAGATCAATTCCTACATCACAGAACACAATTACAATCACGCCTTACAGCTCAAGCTGGCCCGTCTGACAGATGTCCGGCATACATTCGGAAGTGAACTGACATTCAACCTCTCTTATATCCGGACCTTTACGATAACCGGGCTTTTGTTGCTACTTTGTGTCTTTTTCAACTTCACAAACCTGTTGTTGAACCGGGTCTATTTGCGAAACAGAGAAATGAAACTGAGAAACGCGATCGGAGCCGACAGGAAGAATATGATCAACCAGTTGCTGCTGGAACTGACGCTGCTCGTCGGGATCAGTTTCCTGCTTGCCTGCTGCCTGCTGGAAGTAACGGCCGGTGGATTCTCTCAAATATTTGAAGCACCTTTACAACGGGGACAATTATTCAAACACCTGCTGATTATATCCGGCATCAGTTGGCTCATCCTGACAGGTGTCAGCCTTCCGCTTTTCCTGCGTTTTATCCGTGTCTTGTCCTTACTTATATCAGGAGGCGTCTCGCCCGGCCGGAAAGGTTCTTTCCGCAAAGTCAGCATGACACTCCAGTTGGGAATCTGTATCTTCTTCCTGATGAGTACAGTCATCATGTTCCGGCAAATATCCTTTATGAAGCATAAAGATTTAGGATTCCGGAAGGATGGTTTAATCTACATGGCGATGACCTTTAACGACCGGGAAGGAATCACCCGGGAGATATCTTCGCTCGCCCTGCTGAAAGGATTCACGCAGGCCGGAATATTTACCATCACACACGAGCCTTATACGCAGAACGAGGTGGAATGGGAAGGCAAACCTTTAGATTTCGCTCCGAACTTCCAAGTGCTCCAAGTTGGCAGCAACTTCCCCGAAATATTCAACATACCGATAGTAAAAGGCCGGTTTGTCGATGAAGCCGACGTGATATCAGGACACAATTCAAGATTTCCCTGCACGAAAGCAGTCATCAATGAAGAAGCCGCCCGCATCATGAATGTAGGCGATCCGATCGGGAAAAAGATCAGCCTATGGGACTACTCCATCTATCACGATGGGACAAGAGGGCGTGCAGAAATGGAAATTGTCGGTATTATCAAGAACTTCCAGTCTGCCAGCCTGCGCAACCCGATATTGCCACAGGTCATCGTGATCGACCCAAGCAAATGGGACAGTTACTATTACTATGCCCGCACCGAGCCGGGGAAAGAGAAAGCGGCTATCGCAGCTATTCGGAATGTCTTTAAGAAGCATACCCAGGAAGGCGACCCGACAACCTGTGAAGTACAATCTATGAACGAAATATTCGACCAACTCAGCACTTCCGAGAATGCCAGCTTGCAGCTCTTCACCTTGCTGGCCGTGTTCTGCACGCTCATCTCAATCTTCGGGCTTTACTCCATTTCGTCCAGCAATATGGAACAGCGGCGGAAAGAGATTGCCGTCCGTAAAGTAATGGGAGCTTCGGCTCGGACGATTGTCGGGATGTTCTTCCGGGAATATCTCGTAATTGTCCTGATAGCCAACCTGCTCGCCCTCCCGCTCGCCTGGCTGTTCATGCAAAACTGGTTGCAGCAGTATGCTTACCTGAGCAGTGTGCAACCCTGGATGTATATAGCAATCATCCTGTTTACTACTTTCATTATCATCTGTACGGTATTGTATCAAACGATCCGGGCGGCACGGACCAATCCGGCAGAGGTGATCAAATCGGAATAACAGGGAAAGCATTATGATATTACACTACATTAAAATAGCATACCGGAACATGCTCCGGTATAAATTACAAAACACGATCTCCGTTGCAGGGCTGTCCGTCGGACTGCTTTGTTTCAGCCTCTGCTTGTACTGCAGCCGCTTTATGCTGAGTATCGACTCTTGCTTCCTACATCATAAACGGATCGCCGACATTCAGTTATATCTCGACAACAAACCTTTTTCCGGTACGCCGGCCTCTTTTGCCGAAGTGCTAAGATCCATGCAATATCCGGAAATAGAAGATCTTTGCCGCACTGTGTACGCAAGGGAACGTCCGTTCAATGTATGGCTGCAAGAAGAAAAAAGCCTTCCCTATACATTCCAGACAATGGAGGTCGACACCTCCTATTACCGCATTTTTACGCCCGACATTCTTTTCGGAAGCTGGCAGCAGGCGGCCATCTCCGCCAATTCGGCTGTCATAACGGAAACAACAGCCCGGAAGGTGTTCAAAAACGCATCCGAAGCAATCGGCAAACAACTGGAACTAAACAAACGCCTCTTCACGTCTCCGGAATCCACGCCTGAAACGGGCGGCATCTATTACACCATCCGGGCCGTCATCAAAGACCTGCCCTCCAACACTAGCATGCATCTGATGAAAAACATCGACCTGCTGACGCTTAACGACAGTGAAGGATTGTTCACCTTTAAGGGAAACGAGAATACGACCGGCTGCCATCTGTATGCCCTGCTACGGCAAGGAAAACGACCTGCCGAACTGGACCGGCACTTTATCGACAGGAAACAGAGCTATCTCCTTTTTAATGACAATGCAAACGTCAGAAGCCTGCAAATCGGACACGACAAGACGATCCGTATGGTGGCCGATAGCATCTCCTGGCTCACCGGGACTATCGGCTTGTTAATCCTGCTGACCGGATTACTGAACTTCTTCTATTTCATGATCGGGCAGTTTATGAACCGCACCCACGAATACAGCATCCGGAAGGTCAACGGCAGCAGTAGTTTCCAATTGTTCGTCCAACTTTTTACCCAATCCTTCCTGTTAATCGCCTTAACAGCGGTCCTGACAGGATGCCTGCTGGAACAAATCGGTTCCGGGTTACAAATCGACCTGTTCAAAATCCATCTGACATTTGATTCCAGCTTGTTATTGTTACAAACCGGAGAATATATCCTTCTGATTCTGTTGGCTTGCATGGCTGTTTGCCTGCTGACAGTTCTACGCATCCGGCGGATATCAATTCAGAAGGGCATCCGTGGCGGAGAACTGCGGGCAGGAAAACATTATCTGCGGAACACGATGTTAGGCATACAGTTCCTGATCTGCTGGCTGTTCGTGTCTCTGACATTTGCCCTCTATCTACAAACACAGACGACGACAAAAGCCATCTTCAACACTCTAAGCATTCAGGAGAAAGAATCCATCTTCAGCTTCTCCCTCGACTATCCGTTTATAAAAACAGAAGAGAAACTGGACATTGTAAACCGTATCAGGCAGCAAGCCGGCGTAAAAGATGTACTACTGGCCGGAGAGCCCTACACCGAAGAGCCAAGCCATACAGGTTTTTATAAAGACATAGACAATAAGGACAGCGGCATGGAAGTGCAGTTGCTCCATATCTCTCCCAACTTCTTCTCATTCATGCAGATTCCTCTGCAATCCGGACGGACTTTCAGTAATCAGAGAGAGATACTGACCGACGAGACATTCATGCAGAAACATCCGGACATACAAGCCGGCATGTCATTATATAACTATGCGGATGCTTATTCCCTGTGCGGCGTCGCATCTTCCTTCTTCCCTGATATTTACAGCGGGAATATAGGAACCGTATTCCTGCCCATCGACCCAGATAAGGAAATCGGACATTGCTATATCAAAGCATATCCCGGACAGGAGAAACAGATCAGGAAACATATTTATACCGTATTGCGGGAGGTTTTGCCATCCAGCGTCCAACCTTATGTCCGGACTTTTAAAGAGGATATAAACGAGAAGCAGGCGTTCGAAAGCAAGCTGAAAGGCATCATCCTGTTCTTCACGATCGTCTGCCTCATCATCACATTATTAGGCGTATATTCCGCCATCACCCTCGACACCGAACACCGGCAAAAGGAGGTCGCCATACGGAAAGTGAACGGGGCCAGCTCGACGACCATCATCCGCCTGTTCGCCCTCTTCTACATCAAGCTATTGCTGTTCTCCGCACTGCCGGCACTTGCTTTAGTCATCCTGATCCTGCATTTCTGGAAACAGATGTATATTGTGTTCTTCGAGCAAGGATTCCTCTACTGGGGCAGCATCTTCTTCACAATCCTGCTGCTGACAACCTGCACCGTCATCTTCCGTATCCGGAAAGCGGCCAACCAGAATCCGGCGGAGGTGATCAAGACAGAGTAAAAACATTTTTACATAAGGATAAAACGCGAATCTACCGGCATCCCGGCACTAATCTGCATACTCTGTTGTTTATCAGCAAAGTATCGATGCCGGCAGATTCGCCAACCCGGCACTGACCCGGCACTGACCCGGCATTTTTCCGGCATTTTTCCGGCACAACCCGGCATTTTCTACCCGATAACCTGCTATAAACTATTCCATACATAAAGAACAACTACTCCAAAGACAAGCAGGAAGTAATTCATGGATAGGCAGGGAGTAAGAATTGGGTCTACACCGTATCATGAATAGGATGTACAGGGTATCGTCTATACGTTGTACATGGTATTTACGATACCCTCTACAACGTATCACGACTTTCTGCCTACCCGTGAATTACTTCCTGCCTGTCTTCGGATTAGTGCATAAGGAGCTTTGAGATAGTTTGTTCGCATCGTGCGAATAAGAACGCCTTTCGTGCGGAAACACACATGTAAAGCGACACAAACAAGTTCCTAAACAGCTATGCAACAAGACTATATAAGAATGGCACATCTTTTGTATCTTTATTTCCGGGGGATGTTGTATTTTCATCCTCCGAAATTTAAATAACAACCGGCTCGGCTGCCAACAAACAGAAATATCATGCTATCACACTATATCAAAGTTTCCTTCCGGGAACTCCTGAAATACCGGACACAATCCTCAGTCAGCATCATTGGGCTGGCAATCGGATTCACTGCTTTCATATTGGGAGGTTACTGGTTGTGGTGGGAAACACATTTCGATAATTTCCATCCGGAAGCCGACCGGCTCTACTGCCTGACGACGGAAGGGCTTGTCAAACGGGCCAATGGAACAAACTCGGATCTGGACCAACTGCACATCGACGACCGGAAAGAGTTGTTCGAACTGCTTCCCGAAATCGAAACATCCTGCTCCTTCAATCATCTCAGCTTCACACTCAAACAAAAGGATGAGACAATCTCTTTGCACGGCATGGAAAGCGATCATTCTTTCTTCGATCTCTTTTGGGCGGACTTTATCGTAGGGACTTACAAAGGTAAAGCTCCTGATGGCAGTAACGTCATACTGACGGAACGGACTGCCCGCCAGTTGTTCGGTACAACAGATTGTGTAGGGAAGGAAGTGGCGCTGGATGAAAACCTCCACCCCGTTGTCGCAGGCGTCATCCGGGACTATCCGGATAATACCGACCTGCTGTTCGACTTCCTGCTGATCAGGACACCAAGCCCCAATCAAGTAAAACGGATGACGACCTACGTGCGCCTCCAAAAGAACGCAAGCGTCACACAAGCACACACCAAACTGACACATTACAAAAGCCGCGCCGATAAGAAATGGAAAATACATCTGCTGAGCGCTCCGGAAGTCCATCTCCGTTGCCACCCCGAACTGACGGATCGCATCCGGAACATTCACATCCTGGCATTGGCTGGCGCAATGGCTTTCTTGAGCGCCCTTATCAACCTGCTGGTCCTCTTCATCGGACAGCAGCAACGGAAACAGCAGAAGAACCGCACGTACCTTTGTGTCGGAGCCTCAACTAAAAGCATGATGCTAAAAGGATGCACGGAGTTGGTATTACCACTGCTGATCGCCTTCCTGATTGCTTTCTGCCTGATCGAGAGTATTTACCCTTACTACGAGAGCTATACGACCTGGAACCGGTACGGCATCTACGAGGATGTCAGCCGCCACCTTTCGCGCGTCTCGCTCTTCGGCAATATGATTTCAATAGCAGGCGCCAGCATATTGGCATTCCTTCTTGTTTGCTATTACCCGATACGGAGTCTATTGGAACATAAGATTCAAAAGCCATTAATCTTCAAGCGGAGCCTGATTGTCGTACAGATATTTATCGGTTCACTTTTCTTCATCACTTCTTTAGGGTTATTCCGGCAATTACATTTCATTCTGTCGAAAGATAAGGGAATTGACTACAGCCAAGTCATCCAGGTAGATTTGGGATTTAGCACCGCCTACCAGACAGACCTAAGCGTCCTGAAGCCGGAAATGGCGAATCATCCGTACGTGAAAGGAGTTACATTTACCTGTGGAAACGCTTCGGTCTTTACGGAGCAGGGAGACTGGTACGGCTCTTTTTATACCCACTTCTGTTTTGACCCGGCCGAACCGGACCCGAACCGCAGTGATCCGGTACTTGTTGCCGACAAAGACTTCTTCTCCTTCTTCGGCATGAAACTAAAATTCGGGAGTTGGCTTACCGATGTAAATGCTTATGGTTTTCTGGTGAATGAAACTTGTTTGCAGACATTAGGATATGCTGACCTGCTTGAACGTTCGGTCTATAATCCGGAAACCAAACAGGCAAGTCCGCTCAAAGTCTGCGGCGTCATACACGATTATATGTATGCACCCATGCAGTATCCGGTATTGCCTCTGTTCTTCACTACTTTCGATAATCCAATGGTAAAAGGGTTTGAACCTGCTTATCTGTTCTATGTCCGCTATGCGCCGGGGCATAAGAAAGAGGTGTTGGAGCATCTTCGTGAAGTGACCTCGCACATTCAGAATGACAATATCAACCGCAATAAGATGTTTACGGAACTGTCCGACCGGATAGATACGTTCAACCGGCCGGAGAAAGTGATCTTTACCATTTTCTGCATCCTCTCGCTGGTCTGCATCCTGATCTCCACCTTCGGTATTTATTCGTTGGTCAGCCTTTCCACCGAACAACGGAGGAAAGAGATCGCGATCCGCAAGGTGAACGGCGCAAACGTCTATCATATCCTGCAATTGTTCTTCCGGGAATATTTCCTGTTGGTCACGCTGGGAAACGCATTTGCCCTTCCGACCGGTTACCTGTTGGCCAAACGATGGCTGGAAACGTATGCCAACCGTACAACTCTGCCGGCATGGCTGTTCCTCCTGGTCTTCGTTATCACCAGCGGAATCGTCCTCCTCTCCATCTTCCAACAGGTAAAAAGAGCGGCCGCAAGTAATCCGGCAGAAGTAATTAAAACTGAATAAAAACAAATAACATCATGTTAAAGCACTACTTAAAAATAGCCATACGGCAAATATTCAAAAACAAAGTCCAATACTTGCTTTCCGTCATTGGAATCGCTATCGGATTGCTTTGTTTCAGTATGACTTCCTATTACATCAGGAGATTCAACAACCAGTTCACAGCCTGGGAAAATAGTGACAGGATAGCCAACATTTATATCAAGTCGACAAAGAACAGTTATGAACAACCTTACATACCGGGCAAAGAGCTACAAGCATTGATCAGTAATCCTGTAGCCGGAATAGAGAAGATTGCCTACTCATACGGATACGGGAAGGCTAATATTACCCTTTGTAAAGCCGGACAAAAAGAGGTTCCGTTCCAATGTAGCTTTCTGAATATAACTGCAGACTTTCCGATGATCTTTGGCATGCAAACGCAGGAGGGACAAACGCCGATATTAAAACCGGGAGAGGTATGGATAAGCGAATCGTCTGCCAGGAAAATGTTCGGCGATGAAACGCCTCTTGGTAAAACACTCTATTTCAGCCGGGCAGACAGCGATACCTCCGCAATCCGGTACTCTACGATCAGCGCAGTCATCCGGGATCTACCGGAAGGAACACAGGAAAAGAAAGACCTCTATTTCCTGGAAACATCTGCTATAAATCCGGAACGTAGATATGAGAATCCGGTGGTCTTGCTGGACAAAGACGTTTCAAGTGCAGAGATAAACCAACGGTTACGGAAACAAATACCCGCATTCGGAGAGGAAAACGACAATTATCTGGCAGTACGGACCTTAAAGGAGGAAATGCACAAACCGGACAATCTTAGCGCAACGCTTCTTATTCCGGTGATCGGGGCCTTGATACTGGTCGCGGCCATGATCAATTTTCTCAAGTTCTGCATCCAGTCATTCTATAACCGGACACGTGAACTCAGCCTGCGGAAATGCCTGGGTTCCGATTCGACAGGATTGTTCTGCCTGCTTTTCAGTGAAATCGCCATTCTCTTTATTCTATCGGCTTTGGTAAGCCTTGCTTTGATCGAATGGGTCATTCCTGTTTATTACCAATATCTGGCAAGCAAAGAGCTGATCGACGAGGAGGTGTTTATCCACACGCCGACCCTGATTTGGCAGGAGATGGAATATCTGTGTATTTTGTTTATTATCTGCCTGCTGATTGCATCCTGGGCTATTTTCCGTATCAGGCGGCTTTCACTGACAGAAGGAATAAAAGGGGCCAGACAACAGAAGCACGGCGTACGCAACTTTATGCTGGGCGCGCAACTCTTTATTTGTTTCCTCTTTGTTGCCGGTGCAATCGGGTTAAGAAATATCCATAATCGCATGGATGAGAAAAGAAATAACACGCTGACCGAAGAAGAATGCCGCCGCATCTGGAAAATAGATTTTTGGGAACCGCAACTGCAAGGATATGAAGAAGAAATCGTTTCCCGTATCCATGCGCTTGCCGGTGTGAAAGATATTTTATCTGAGAATATAGGAGGTTATCCTGACTACAAAACGGAACGGGAAGAGGCCATACACGGCATACAACATGTTGTCAGTAGCAACTATCCGGACTTTATGAACCTGAAGATAGAGGGAAGGATGCCGCAGGCACCCAATGAAATAGCCGTTTCGCGCTCACTGATCTGGGAACTGGAGAAAGACGGCGAGAAGAATCCTTCGTCCGTACAGTTGGGTGACAAGACTTACCAGATCACAGGCATATACGAACAAATGCCGTTCGAGCCGCTCTACACCCGGGAACAAATCGTAAAGGCCAACCAATATCACCGCTTCACATTCCTGTCTGTGCCGGAAAAGCCGGACTACAGCACTGTCTACGTCAAATGTGTACCCGGCCAGGAACAAAACGTCCGGAAAGAGATACTCCGCATTGTTCACAGCCGTCTGCCGGAATCCATTCCTTTCGAATTAACGACCAAGCAGGAAGAACGTTTCCGGTATAACGGAGGCTCGGAACTGATGAGCGATATGTTTACTTTGCTTTCTATCATCAGCTTAATTATAACAGTCCTGGGCATCTATTCAGCCATTACGCTCGACACGCATAGCCGGCAAAAGGAAGTTGCTGTCCGGAAGATCAACGGAGCAGGTCCCCAGGCAATCGCCTTTTTATTCGGGAAGTTGTACATCCGCCTGTTGGTTATTGCTGCAATCCCTTCATTAGCAATAGTCTACTTATTCCTGCATGCATTAATCAAGTCCGAGGCAATCATGTCCCCGGGGTGGCTGAACAATCCCCTTATCTGGTTGGAGATTATCCTTTTGACAACAACAATCGTATGTGTAACCGTTGCCTATCGTATCTGGCTGATTTCACGACTGAATCCGGCGAAAACAATCAAAACAGAGTAAAGATTATGGCTAAACAGGTAGCCTTTCAAAATAAAAGCCTATCTTTAGCCAATTAAACTTTAAAAGCCTGGATTATGAAAAATGAAATCGTAAGCCTCACAGAACAGGAAGTTGAAAAACGTATTATCGAGCTTCGCGGAACAAAAGTTCTGCTGGACAGTGATGTCGCCATGCTGTATGGTGTAGAAACAAGAGTCCTAAAACAAGCCGTACGACGAAATGAAGAGCGTTTTCCTGAAGGATATATGTTCAAATTAAGCAAAAGTGAATTTAATGAGCTGAGAATCAATAAGGCATCACAATCTGTGATCTCTTTCGGCGGTGTTCAATATGAACCTTTTGCCTTTACCGAAAAAGGCCTCTACATGCTCGCCACCATTCTGAAAAGCCCCAAAGCGGTAGAGACATCCATTGCAATCATCGAATCCTTCACCAAACTCCGGGAATTTTCCCGTAACCTGTCTTCCTTCGCACAAGAGAATGATTCCGACAAACAAAAGAGCATATTGCAACGAAGCAGTGAGCTTCTGAACGATCTGCTCGAAACGGATGGCGACTTCACAGAAAGCGAATCGACTGTCGAGCTGAACCTTGCTATCCTGAAGGTAAAAAGAACAGTAAAAAAGAGAACCAAAGACTAATTAAGTCAATACATCCCAAAAACAATTAACATTTTAAATTGATAAGACTAATTACACTAATTATAGTATAAAGTAACAGCGACTTAATTTACTTTCGTTGCAAATTCATAGGTTTCATGCGCAAACAGCTACTTATAGTGATGTTGATTTGTCTGAAGGGGGCTGATTATATCTCGGCACAACAATGGACAAAAAAGGATTCAGTCTGGCTTCAGAACGTTTTATCCGGCAAAGAAAAGCTGGAACTGAATCCTGAGACGATGAAAGCGATTCAATCAGGTTCCTTAATCAACCTGGATGAACCGGCATCGAATATGAAACTGTCTCCTGTAAGCCCGCTACCAATCCTCAAAGATTTTTCCGAATATATAAAAGCGGATACAACCCGGCGCAAAATAGCCTTGAAAGATTTACCGCCTTCCGTCTTCTGGCTATACTCTCCGCCTCCCGGGAAGATACTGCCGGTTTTCCAGAGTATGCTGGATGAAGTAAAACGGGATCCGATTACAGCTCCCGGTGGAATGTTTTTTGATCTGGCTGAAATGACCAGCCGGAAATCGCATGTACATAAACGTAACGCGAAACGCGACGGGACATGGAAGAACTACAATAACCTGCCAACGCCCGATATCATCAAGAAAAAGAAGAAATTTGCAGAAGACAATCCGCAGATAGCCGGACAGGACACGCTTCTTCTGCACAAAGACTCGTTGCAGGTTAATGATACAACACGCGTCACATCTCCGCTCCCGGTCGACTAAATGCTCCGAATAATCACTTCCCGCAAAAAAAG
This sequence comes from uncultured Parabacteroides sp., assembly GCA_900552465.1. Classification (GTDB taxonomy): domain Bacteria; phylum Bacteroidota; class Bacteroidia; order Bacteroidales; family Tannerellaceae; genus Parabacteroides. Next base: position 40,237 of record URZO01000011.1, read on the forward strand.
TCGTACTTCTTTGCAACAATTCCGTGTTATATAACGTCTTATAAGTATGTAAGAAACATTAATCGGAAAATAAGTATGACAAAGATACAACTATTAGCCACCCTGTTGGCATTCATCATAATCGCTTTGCTGGGAGCTTGCAGCAGCGAGGACTATTCGGAACCGGATGTGTTCAAGGTTACACCTGACCTCCGTGACCGCATCAATAGCGGGGTGAAGATGGCATCGCGCACGGAAAAGAAGCTGTTCAACGAGAAGTTCAACGCCTTCCTCAACAAATGCGATGAAATGGGAGTCGAGAACACGCCTTACCAATACATGGAAACGGAAGAGTACGCAGACCTGAAAAACCAGATACTGACATCCTCTCCCGCCACCTGTTATCTATTAATGGACCGCTACCTGAAACGGAAGCCGCATTTCTTCTCTTTTATTCTGAACGACCTGATCGAAACGGCCTATCCCGATACGGCCGACGAGATTGCCAACCGGATGAAGGCCTCGACAACCGTACAGGAGACAATGGAGCTCTATCCGCAGGTTTGTCTGGGAATCTGGCTCGATACGATCGAGAACCGCTAACCTATTCCCACGCCGGCGGTTCCTGGTTCAAGAGATTCTTGACAAAGAAATCGTGCATCTTATGCATCTCGAACGGGCCGCCCAAGCTGTGCGTCTTGCCCGGCAAATAGAGCTGTTCGAAGTTCTTGCCGGCTTTCATCAGGGCACTGACCACCTGGAGAGTGGAAGCCGGGTCTACGTTGTCGTCCAGTTCGCCGTTGATCAGGAGCAGCTTGCCTTTCAGCAGGTAGGCATTGTCCACATTCGAAGAGGCACTGTATGAGGCGTCGATCGGATAACCCATCCACTGCTCGTTCCACCAAATCTTATCCATCCGGTTATCATGGCAACCGCAAAGGGCAACCGCCACTTTATAGAAGTCGTTATGGAACAGCAAGGCCGCCATCGCATTCTGTCCGCCGGCCGACCAGCCGTAGATGCCGACACGCTCCAGATCCATATACTTATACTTCGCCCCTGCCGCCTTTATCCAGGCAATACGGTCCGGGAAACCAGCATCCTTCAGATTCTTCCAGCATACATCGTGGAAAGCCTTCGAGCGGTTGGACGTTCCCATCCCGTCGATAGAGACAACGATGAAGCCGAGTTCCACCAGCTTGGAAACCAAATGATGGGCCGGTTTGAAGTCCTTGTCGACATGCGAGTCGTGCGGACCGGCATAAATAAACTCTACGACAGGATAAGACTTGGAAGCATCGAAGTTCATCGGGCGGTGGATATTTCCCCAGATGTCCGTCTTGCCGTCACGCCCTTTTGCCGAGAATACTTCCGGCATCTGCCAGCCTTTCGCCTGCAAGTCGCTGACATCGCACTTCTGAAGTTCAGCGATTGGAGACGCATCAGCCGTCCGTTTCAACTGGCTTACCGGAGGCAGGTCGGGACGTGAGTAGACATCGGTAAAATACTTCCGGTCGGCAGAGAACGTCACGCGGTGATTCCCGTTCTCAGGCGTCATGTCCGTAAAGCCTGTCCCGTCCAGATTGATGCGGCAGTAGTGCAGGTTGTACGGATCTTCGCCCTTGTTGAAACCGGAGGCGGTGAAGTAGACTACGCGGCCGGCCTCATCCACATAGTCGACCTGGCGGACAACCCATTCGCCTTTTGTCACCTGTTGCCGGACCTGCCCGTTCGCGCCGTCGATGAGGTAAAGATGACGCCATCCGTCGCGCTCGGAGATCCAAAGCAGTTCCTTCCCGTCGTTCAGGTCGTAGCGATAGTTATTATAATAGTAGATAAACGTCTTCGTCTGCTCGTCCACCAAATGGCGGATAGAACCGTCGGTTGCATTCACTTCGCCAATGACGTAGCGTTGATGTCCGCGCTGGTTGAACTCGAACGTGAACGCACGGCTGTCTTCGCGCCAGCCGGTCAGGTGCAGATAGAACTGGTTTTCGTAGGGAGCGACATCCAGCGCAACCTGTTTGCGCGCCTCCACATCAAAAAGGACAGGTAGGTAGATGGGCAACACATCTCCCGGCTTGGCATAATCGCGCCATTGCAGGATCGGTTGCTTTTGGCTGGACGGGCTGGACTCGATCAGCGGGATGCGGCGTTCCGTCACGTCGCGCACCTTCACCGTTGCCAGCTTTCGCGAGTCGGGCGACCAAATGATCGACCAGGCATCGTAGCGCAGGTTCGTCGTTCCATCCATCGTCAAGGCTATTTCTTCCTTCTGTTTTCCTTTATCCTTCTCATCCCGGACAGGCGAGAGATAGAGGTTGTTATCCTTTATATAGGCTTCCCATTTCTTATCCGGAGAGATGACAGGCGCCGGAGCCTCGTCACGACGACGCCAGCGGTCCGGCTTCCGCTCTTCTTCTTTCAGGAGAGATTCCGCCAGTTGTTTTTGCTTTTTGGAGAAGAACGCCGCCAGTCCTTTCTTGTCGGCTGCACGCTGCTTCTTCCCGTTCTCGGCATTGACAAGGTAGAAGAAGTCGCCTTCCTTCTCATGGTTCTTGTACCAGAAATAGTGTGAACTGTCTATCCATTCGGGATGAATGGCAGGCGAGTAGACAAGTTCGGAACATCTCAGGATCGTATCAGCACGCTGGTAATCGGCACGCGTAACCTGTGCAGACACGCCTCCCGTCCCGAAAGCCATTGCCAACAGGCAAAGGCAATTGATAAACAAAGTCGTTCGTTTCATAATAACATATAGCTTATAATCCAATTTTTAATTTTTAATTCTTAATTTCCCAACCACCAGTCAATCATCTTGCGCGCCAAACTCAGCTTACGCGGAATCTCCGGCAAGTTATCCTTCGAGAAGAAAGAACCGGAGCTCAGTTCCTCATCCTGAAGCCGGATCTCCCCGCCCGCATAATCGGCAATAAAGCCAATCATCAGATTACTCGGATACGGCCAGGGTTGATTACCAAAATAGGTGATATTCCGGATCGACAGCCCCGTCTCTTCGCGCACTTCGCGCTCCACGCACTGCTCCAACGTCTCCCCTGTCTCCAGGAAACCGGCGACAAGCCCGTGAAACGTCCCCCGGAAGTTCCGTGCATGCACCAGCAGAATCTCTTCCTCTTTCCTGATCAGGACAAGGATTGCAGGCGATACCGCCGGGAACATCTCATTCCCGCATGCGGGGCACTTCTTCATAATCGGCCCTTCCTGCACCGTCGGCGTACCGCACACCGGACAGAAACGGCTATGCTTATCCCAATAAACAATCTCGTAAGCCTTTCCCGCCTGGTCATATAAAGTCCGGTCGAGACAGTCGTAAGAAGCCCGGAGTCCCATCGGCAGGAAAGCGTCCGTTTCTTCCAGCGGCTCATCGGTGAAGGCAACCATCGCCTCCGTCCCGTCCTGCATCTCTACAGGAAGCGAACGGTCGACTGCAACAGGCGCCGTATCGGTAAAAGGGATTGTATAGCCTCCGGCTTTCTTTTGCAATAGCAGTTGGTCGTTGTAGAAGACATACCAATATCGGGATGCGTTATTTATCGTTTCCATATACCTATTTCTTTTAACAACGCAAACATACGGAAAAATTATAATTATCATTGCATTTACAGTGTAAATAGACCTCTTATTCGAAAGATAAGGAAGAAGTAAGTCAAACATCCTTATCCTTTAGCTCTTTTAATACTATTCATTAGTTGTCCGCCGGGCGCCGAACGATCGTTCGCTTGCTGGCGGACGATCGTTCACTGGGCGGCGGACGATCGTTCGGCGGCAAGCGGACAACTTAAAGAATGCGTTGAACGGGCTAATAAATAGGGAAGAAAAGGTTAATACATACCGATGTATGAGTTAAAGTGTGCGCATCCGAACTCCCGTTGTGCGGATAAGCACAGCACGGAAACGCTTATCAAAATATAACGTTCTATATATGACACATTTACAAACATGGCACAACTTTTGCCCTACATCCTGTAAACAAATTTAGCACACCATGATTAAAACTGTTGCATTAGAAAAGATCTTCCGCACGGAAGAGGTGGAGACGTTAGCACTGAACCAGGTTAACATAGAAATAAAAGAAGGCGAGTTTGTGGCCATAATGGGGCCTTCCGGCTGCGGTAAATCTACGCTGCTGAACATCCTGGGACTGCTGGACAACCCGACGTCCGGAGAATATTTCCTGAACGGGGTAGAAGTTTCGCAATACACGGAAGCCCAGCGGACAAAGCTGCGCAAGGGCATCATCGGCTTCGTCTTCCAGAGCTTTAATCTGATAGACGAGTTGAATGTATACGAGAACATCGAGCTGCCTTTGCTCTATATGGGCGTTCCGGCCGGCGAACGGAAGAAGAAAGTGCAGGAAGCGATGGAACGAATGGCGATCGCGCACCGCGAAAAACACTTCCCGCAACAACTCTCCGGCGGTCAGCAACAGCGTGTCGCCATCGCCCGCGCCGTAGTTGCAGGTCCGAAGCTGATCCTCGCCGATGAACCGACCGGTAACCTGGACAGTAAAAACGGCCAGGAAGTCATGAACCTCCTCAACGAACTGAACAAGGAAGGAACGACGATCGTCATGGTTACACACAGCCAGCACGACGCCGGCTTTGCTTCCCGTACCATCAACCTGTTCGACGGACAGGTGGTGACAGAGACGGTTATTTAAGCCCTAAGTGTTATAAAAGGGAAAGAAGAAGCCGTAACGTATTAAGATATGTTACGGCTTACGAGTTTATCGTACATTGCTTGATTCCAAAACAAATAAACTTGTATCTTGCCGGCATCAATCGTAAATCGAATTACTTATGAAGACAGTCACAATCGAAGAAGATATCCGGAATATGCGGGACAGTGTTGTGATTGGCATCGCCGAAATGAAAGGTTACTATGTATAAGATGTTGCTTGCTCTATTGTTTTCAGGGATCAGCCTGCTGTCACATGCGGACAACTCGTATGTGATACAGGCGCATATACGTGATGTGAAGAACGGAACCGTGTTTTTCCTGAAACAATTCAGCACGCAGCGGATTATAAACGCCATGCGGGTCGAGGACGGCAAGTTGCTAATGAAAGGGGAGCTGTCCGATATTCCGCAACATCTTTGGCTCTGCACGACTATCAAGGATGAGTTCTATTACTGCGACCTGCTTGTAGACACAGGAAAGATCGTTATCGAAGGAAGCATCCGCGACTTCCCCAACGGCCTGCATTTCGAGGGGGCGCAGACCCAGATGCAATATGCCGCTTACCTGAACCGGACACAAGCGTTCCGGCAGAAGCTCGACAGCCTGAACGAGGTCATCATGCGGTTGCATAAACTAAGTACCGGTAGTGACAAATACAATAAACACGTAGCCGACGGCGGTTACAAGTTAAAAGAGGAGATCGAAGCGGAACTGTTAGCGCACCGGCTGGACTCTGTCCGCTCATCCTTTATCCAAACTCACATGGACCAGTATGCCGGACAGTTCCTGCTGACCCGCATCATGAAAGACCTTCCGCCGGACTCGCTTAAAGCACTCTACAGCCGTATCCCGGTAGAAATGAAGAAAACCAGATTTACCCGTCTGATCAGTAACCAGATCAACCCGTATGCCGACAGCAATATCCGGGAAGCTGACAACCTGCTGCGGCAGACAAGCAATAAAGCCTCTGAAATGAACAACTATGCAGAAGAAGCATACAAGCTCTATGCCCAGGCCGTGCAACTGGATTCCACCCGTACGGACGGATACATGGCTTTAGCATCCATGTCCGAACGATTGCTTCCGGTCAAAGGGCTCGAAGCGTATGAGATATCCATGCATTATCTCAGGAAATTCATGGAAAGCGATATCCGTCCCGGCGAACGCGAAGCGGCTGTCAAAAGAATGGAAGATCTTCAATTCCGGAAATGGCTGAAGCTGAACGAAGAACCGGAGATGGTAACGGTCAAAGGCGGCACTTTCGAAATGGGATCAACATACAAGGAAGACAACAACCCGCTTCACCAGGTCAAGGTCGGCAGTTTCCGGATCAGCCGGTACGAAATCACAAACTACCAGTTCGCCCTCTTCCTTACTTCCCAGGGCAGCGAGAAGATAAAGAACAGTCCGCCGATGTATTACCCTTGTAACTGGGGAATCCAGGACGGAAAAGCGGTGCCGGGCTACGAAGCGCATCCCGCTATTTACATCACCTGGTACGGAGCGCAGGAATATTGCAAATGGGCCGGAGGGCGCCTGCCGACCGAAGAGGAATGGGAGTTCGCTGCCCGGGGCGGTATCCACGGACACCGCGATCATCTCTACAGTGGCGGAATGGAACTGGACAGCCTGGGTTGGTATGCAGGAAACTCGGACGGAAAACCTCACCGCGTCGGTACCCTAAAGCCAAATGAGCTGGGCCTATACGATATGAGCGGAAATGTTTGGGAATGGTGTAGCGACACCCAGATAAAAGACGGCAAGGAATATGTAGCCGTCCGCGGCGGAACCTGGTTCAACGAACGCCCGATCTGCCGCCCGACCTGCCGGTATTACATCTTTCCGAACAGCAAACATTTCAATAATGGTTTCCGGCTGGTAAAGGACCTATGAAGGGAAGATTATTCCACCACCCACTTCTCTATATTCCTTGTTTTCGCACTGAAGTTGATGCCTATCTTAAACAGTTTACGTTCGTCAGCCTCAAAAGGAAGGGCGTAATGTTTGTCATTGATTTGTTGCAAAGCCTCTTCTGCCGTGCCGTCCAGTTTAAACTCCATGACATAAATAAACTTGTCTGTCTGCAAAACCAGGTCTATGCGCCCTTCGCTGGTGTGGTATTCTACATTCGTGTAGAAGCCGACCAGTTTGAAGACGATAAAAAGCACATTTTCGTAATGTAACTCTTGCTCACGGATAAGTTCATAAGTAGTATCTGCAAAGAAACTTTGCAGACGGCGGAAAAAAGAGTTGTAATCACCGGCACGCACTTCACGGACAAATTTCTGAATCTCAAACGGAGATTCCACCTTATCCAGGCTTGTGTAAAAGGGGACAAGAAAGCGAATAAATCCTTCTTCCACTTCCCGATTAGGGAAACCCAAGTGATATACGCCAAACTCTTTGTCATAGCCTTTAATCGTAAGATAACCGCTTTGATAAATCACAGGAATAGGATTGGTTGATTCGGAATCGATACTGTTCAGCACTTGGGTATCGGTTTCCTCATGCGCCATCCGTTCCAGACTATAATGGTGCCTTTTCAATAACTTCACCAAATAGGTCGGCGTGCCTGTTTCAAACCAGTAACTGCCGAACTCCTTGCGTTTGAAAGCGCTAAGCAGGCTAAACGGATTATAGATACCGATAGAATTATGAGTGAAGTGATACCCGTCATAACATTCCTTTAATTCAGCACAAAGTTTATCATAAGTTATTTCCTGTGCAACAGCAAACTCATGAAGCTCGGATTCCAAGTTTTCATGGATTTCACACTCGCTAATACCGCATATTCCAACATAATCATTCCACATCGAGATATCCTCCAGGTTATTCAGGTCACTGAATACGCTCACCTTTCCAAACTTGGTCACTCCCGTCAACATGGCGAACTGGATATAGCCGTCCATGGTTTTCAAGGCTCCATAAAAGGGTTTCAGTGTGTTGCGGAATGCTTGTTGTAACTCTTCATTGCCAATGGCCTGCAGCATCGGTTTGTCATATTCATCCACGAGGATCACGACACGCTGGCCTGTCTGTTTGCAGGCCCGCTCAATGATTCCGGCGAAACGCAACGAGAAAGAGCGTTCAGAGGGGTTCGCACCGTAAAGGCTTTCCCAATCGGACAATATCTTTTCCAACATATTATCCAGACTTTCCGGCCGATCATATTTCTCTATATTCAGATCAATATGCAGGACCGGATGTTTGATCCAGTCTTTTTCAAGCTGTTCCATTGCCAACCCTTCAAACAGTTCCTTCTTTCCCTGGAAGTATGCTTCAAGAGTCGAGATGAGCAAACTTTTGCCGAAACGGCGCGGACGACTCAGGAAGTAATAACTGCCCGTTTTAGCCAATTGATAGATCAAGGCGGTTTTGTCTACATAAAAATAACCTCCTTTACGAATCTTCTCAAAGTTCTGGATGCCGATTGGATAGATTTTATTGCTCATATCTTTCTGCTTTAGAATAACAATACACAAAGTTACTGATTTCCTCTCTACTTTCGGCATTTTAAAGAATACTTTTGAAGATGCACAGGTTTTTCCTTTCCGGAAAAAAGAGTAATATTGCATACTGAAACAATTCATAAAAGAGATGAACAATTCTATACAATTAATAAGCCTCTTATTACTGGCTTCCGGGTTGTCGATGCAAGCGCAGGAAAAGAGGGCTATGACATTCGATGAGATGGTCGGGTGGGAACGTATCTCCGGACAAAGTATCTCCGACAACGGTAAATGGGTTTACTGCAAGATGGAACCTTGGCGGGGAGATGCCACGATCTTGTTGTACAATGACAAAGGCGAAGAGAAAGCGACTTTCAAACCGGCAGAGAAAGCACAGTTCAGCTCTTCATCCGAATATCTGCTGGTGACAAAAACTCCTCCGCTGGAAGAAGTGGAGGCTGCGAAGCTAAAGAATACCGATAAGGATAAAATGCCGATGAACAGCCTTATCATCTCCCGGCTGGCAGGCGGAGAGGAAACGATCGACTCGCTCAAATCATACAAACTGTCGGAGACAGCCGATTGGCTGGCATACCAGCGCGGAAGTAAAAAAGACTCCACGCTTTACATCCGTTCGCTCAGCGGAATGCAAAGGGATTCATTCCCGGCAGTAAGCGACTTCGGGTTCGCAAAGAAAGGGAATGTCTTATACGTCGTCTCCGATTCCGTCCTGTACACCTTCATCCCCCAAAAAGGCAATAACCGGATTTCCGGCGGGAAAGGCGTATTCAAGAAGATTGCGTTCAATGAAGATGGCAGCAAGTTGGCTTATCTGTTCTGTGCGGACAAAGACTCGGCCGCCACTCGCAGCAGCCTATATCTGTCTGCCGGTAACGCTCCCGGCAAGCTGATTGCGGAACGGGGGAATGAGGCATTTCCGACTTCCTGGATAATCAGTGAAAACGGCAATGTCTACTTTTCGGAAGACGCCAACCGCCTCTTCTTCGGTACAGCACCTGAACCCAGACAGAAAGACACGACTGTTCTGGCCGAGAACCGTCCGGACGTACAAGTCTGGAGCTGGGACGAGAAGGTGCAGTACACTCAGCAGTCCTTCAACAAGGCTTCCGACCTGAAACGTTCCTACACGGCAGTCTACAACCTCGGCGACCAACGCCTTTTCCAGCTTGCAACGGAGAAACTCCCCACCCTGCAAACCGCCGATGAAGGCAATGCGGCATTGGCTCTCCTCTCCACAACAGAGCCATACGGCACACAAAGCATGTGGACGGCCAGGCAGTTCCACGATATATATACCGTCAACCTGGAAACAGGAGAACGTCGGCAGATCAAGGAAAAGGCTCCTTCCTACATGCGCTTCTCTCCAAAAGGGAAATACACCTATTGGTACTGCGAACAAGACAGTTCCTGGTATACTCGCTCTATGGCAGACGGAAAAGAATATCGCCTGACCACTCCGCAGACATTCGTTGCCTGGGATGAAGATAACGACGTCCCCGACTATCCTTCTCCATACGGAATTGCAGGTTGGACAGAGGACGACCGGGCAATCCTGATCAAAGACCGCTACGACATCTGGAAGTTCGATCCGGCAGGTTCTTCTTCTCCGATAAACCTGACTGTCAACGGACGGAAAGAGAAAATCTCCTATTCGCTGATCCAGCTGGACAAAGAGAAAAGATCGTATAACCTGAACGAAGCGCAATATCTCACCGGGTTCAACGAAAGCACTAAAGGCTTCGGATATTACACCGCCCGGCTGAACAAACCGGCGGCTCCTAAAGCATTGCTTGCCGGCAACTTCAAGCTGGCAGCTTTGTCGAAAGCTAAAAATGCGGATGCCGTCATCTATACACAAGAGACATACGAACAATATCCGGACATCCGCTTATCCGATCTTAGTTTCAGGAAATCCATTCAGCTGACAGACGGTATCAGCCAACAGGATTCCATTATCTGGGGAACAGCCGAGCTGACCTCCTGGATCTCGCTCGACGGGCGTCCGTTGGAAGGCATTATTTATAAACCCGCCGATTTCGACCCGAACAAGAAGTATCCGGTAATCGTGAATTTCTACGAACGCAATGCAAACACCCTGTACAACTACCACATGCCAAGCCCCGGACGTTCCACGATCGACTATCCGTTCTACCTGAGCCACGGCTTTATCATCTTCAATCCGGATGTACGCTTTACCGACGGCTACCCGGGAGAAAGCTGCTACAACTGCGTCATGCCGGGTATCACCGCCCTGATCGCGAAAGGATATGTAAACGAAAAGGCTATCGGCGCACAGGGACATAGCTGGGGAGGTTATCAGGTCGCTTACCTGGCAACCCGTACCAACCTGTTTGCTGCAATCGAATCGGGCGCCCCGGTGGTCAACATGTTAAGTGCTTACGGCGGCATCCGCTGGGGCTCCGGCCTGAACCGTTCCATGCAATACGAACACGGACAGAGCCGTATCGGCGATAATATATGGGAAATGCCGCTGCAATATATCGAAAACTCTCCCCTTTTCAATATGAACAAAGTGACGACCCCGATCCTGATCATGCACAATGATGCCGACGGTCATGTGCCCTGGTATCAGGGTATCGAGTTTTTCATCGCCCTCAAACGCCTGCAGAAAACCGCCTGGTTGCTCAACTACACCGGCGAACCCCACTGGCCTTCACGCCTGGCAAACCGTTTGGACTTCCAGAAACGCATGTTCCAGTTCTTCGACCATTACCTGCAAGGCACCCCAATGCCTAAATGGATGAGCGAAGGCGTTCCGGCGGTAGACAGGGATTTTGAGTTGGGATATTAAAACTCCATCCTGAACATCGTCCGTACATTCGGGATGGACGAGACGGAGAGTTGGCCACCGTGGAGGTGCATAATGCGTTGGGATATAGGCAAACCGATACCGCTCCCTCCGGATTTGGTGGAAAAGAAAGGAGTAAAGATGACAGACAACCGTTCGGCGGAGATGCCCGGACCGTTGTCTGTTATTGTTATAAGAGGATTTCCGGACGGTCCTGTACAAGCCTCAACCTTCACAATGCCATCAGTCTGCCCTTCCACAGCCTGCAGGGCGTTCCGGATTAGATTGATTAAAGCAAGCGTAATCAGATTCGGATCGCCATGTAATTCCAATTCCTTGCCCATGGATCTATTTTCCCTGCCAGTGGAATACACAATACGTCCGCTTCCCGGTTCCGCCTGAAGCAAACGTTCCAGCTTGGAGAACAGTTCTGAAATAGAAATCATCTTATACTCCGGTTCCGGCAGGTGCGTCAGGCGATGATAGGAATCAAGAAAAGCAGTCAGATTCTTTGCCTGGCTGTTGATAACTTCAAGTCCTTCGCGCTGCTGTGCAATATCAGTATGATCCGCATGTTTCAGCAAATCTGCCGAAAGGGAAGCGATCGGGGTAATGGAGTTACGGATCTCGTGTGTCAGCACCCTGAGAATGCTTTCATAGTAAAGGCTTTTCTCCTCAACTTCAATCTGTTTATCACCAAGTTGCTGCATGATACGATTCATATCGGCATACAGGGTTCTTAAAAACGGATCGTCGGATTCAGCCGGGAAATATTGCGTCGGATCTCCATTCCGCATCGCTTCGAAGAAGACGGATAGTTTCCGATTGAAATGGCTTGTCAACCGGATAACAAACAGTGTTATCAACAGGATAAATAGCAGACATACAAAAGATAAGGTATACGACAGCTGAGTTATTAACAACCAGGAGCCGATCAGGGATAAAAGCACAATCAATACTACACTCCCTACAATCTTAGCATATAACCTGCGACTGTACATAGTACAAAGATAGACTATTTACCGCATATCTGCAAAACAGGAACAAGGCATACGAATCACACGTTTATTTACGAATATATAGTAATAAACTTGCTTTTAATAAATTAAATCGCTTTATTTGTATCAAACAATCTAATCGAAGTAGAGATGAACACAACAACGAAACTTTCAGGCAGCTTGCTCATCATGGCCACAGCTGTTTCCTGCGGAACAGGAAACCAGAATCATTCTGCGGATGTAAAAGATCCTTTGGCCAATTGCCCGGTAGTCGGGCAGTATGTACAGGTGGGTAATGACAAGGTATTGTCGTGCGATCAGAGAAATTTGAAAGACACAATAGATATTCCTCTCAGTTATTTTACAGAAGAGTTGGACATTGTAAAGTTAGATAACCGGGATGAAGCACTTGTAGGACAGGCTGGCGTTACTATTTCAGATAATTACATACTAATCAGCAGTTCTCCCTTCAAACTATTCGACCGGAAGGGAAACTTCCTGACCAATATCGGAGCGGTCGGGAATGGGCCTGGAGAATATAAATTCATTATTTATGCGCAACTCGACGAACCAAACAATCGTATTTATTTGTTACCTTGGAGAGGATCACAACTTTTAGTTTACGACTTAGCAGGAAATATATTACCCCCTATTCCTTTCTGTAATCAAGCATCCACATCAATGTTTTATGCAGACTCAAATAAAGGGACTGTCTCTGTTGTCACCTTACCAATGAAAAACATTCCTTTTGTTGCTTGGACACAAGATACGAAGGGGAACCAGATCAGCGCTATTGAACCAGGTAATCTGAAATGTGAAAATATCGGCAGCTTGGTAGTTTCCAGCTTTAATCTACCTGATATATTTGATATAAACATCATGTGTATCATGCCCACCTATATAGACTCTCTTTACCAGTACGACAGAACCAATAGCCGGCTACGTCCTACTTTTACACTAAACTTTACGAATAAAGATGATATACCTTGGCACGGCTACAGTGAATGGCCAGATCATTTTGTCGGTTATATCTCAGACCCGCCAATAACAAGAGAAAATGAATTAGGGACGACAACTACACCTGGAAAAATGCATTCTTATATTGTTAACAAACAAACAAATCATGGGTCATATTTCAAAATGTATAATGATTACTTAGGTAACATTGAGATTAAAAAGCCTCATTTTGCTTTTAACAACGGCTATTATAAAGTCAACATTGAACCAGGTAACCTGCTGACTGAGATTGAAACAGCCTTAAAGAATCCCAATCTACCGGATACAATGCGGAAAAAGTTGATCGATCTACAAAGCTCAATCAGTGAGAATGACAATAACTACATCATGATTGCTAAGCTAAAAAGATAACGTCTACAAACAATAAATTCAGAGATTATGAACACAACAACAAAACTTTCAAGCAGCTTGCTCATCATGGTTACAGCTGTTTCCTGTGGAACAGGAAGCCAGAATCATTCTGCGGATGTAAAAGATCCTTTGGCTAATTGCCCGGTGGTCGGGCAGTATGTACAGGTGGGTAATGACAAGGTATTGTCGTGCGATCAGAAGTTATTGACTGATACAGTCCGCCTGCCCCTCAGCTTTTTCACTGAAGAAATGGACATTATCAGACTGGACAACCGAGACGAGGCGCTGATCGGAGAAACCGCCATAACCGCTTCGGAGAACTATTTGGTGACACACACCGGATATCCTCCTAAACCATTAAAACTATTTGCTAAGAAAGGAAACTATCTGACCGATATCGGTTCAATCGGACAAGGTCCCGGAGAGTATCAGAATGTATATGACATTCAGTTGGATGAAGCTAACGACCGGATATATGTAATGCCTTGGCAAAGCGCACAACTTCTGGTATACGACCTGAAAGGAAATGTATTAGACCCGATCCCGCTCTGTCTCCGTTGCCCGAAATCCAAATTCAGGGTAGACACAAAGAACGGGACGGTATCAGTCGTAGTACTTCCGTTCGAAGGATTGCCTGCCGTAGCCTGGACACAAGACATGAAGGGTAACCGGCAAAGCAATATAGAGCCGGGCCACCTGGGAGTACCGTTTGATTACAGTAATGAAGTATGGTCCGGTTTCAACATGCAGGACGTATTCGACGTGAACATTATGTGTATCATGCCGACACGAGTCGATTCGCTATACCGGTATGATATTACAAACAACCGGATGCAACCCACATTCACAATGAAGCTAACAGCCGACCCGATCCCCTGGCATGGATATGGCGAATGGGCCGACTATTTTACCGGAGACGTATCGGCCCCTCCCATACAGGTGCCGGGCGGCTGGCAGAACGGAGAAACGATCTTCTATCTCGTTGACAAGAAGACTTGCAAAGGCGCATACTTCAGACTTTACAACGACTTCTTCGGCAATGAAAACATAGCATGGCCCAGCATGGCTTTCTCCAACGGCTACTACGTTCGCAACATCGAACCGGGCAACTTGCTGACTGAGATAGAAAACGCTTTAAAGAACAAAGACCTTACCGATGCCAAACGCAAGAAGCTGACAGATCTGCAAGGTATCATCGACGATAATGACAATAACTACGTCATGGTTGCCCGACTCAAGAAGTAACGTAATCTACAAATCCATATATTATGAACACAACAACGAAACTTTTTAGAGGCTTGCTTATTACGACAATGGCAGTGTCCTGCAACACAGGGACTCAGGAGCAGTCTGCAAAAGAAGAAGACCCATTGGCAAACTCTCCGGTAGTCGGCCAGTATGTACAGGTCGGGGATAATCAAGTCTTGTCATGCGACCAGAAACTATTGGTCGATACAGTAAGTATTCCACTCAGTTACTTCGCTGAACAACTGGAAATCGTAAAACTGGATGACCGGGATGAAGCTATAGTCGGACAAACCGCAATAACAGTCTCTGATAATTATCTCTTGGCACACAGTGGATATCCGCCAACGGCGTTCAAGCTCTTCGACAGGAAAGGAACTTTCCTTACTACCGTAGGGGCAGCCGGTCAAGGTCCGGGTGAATATCAGGCCGTCAGTGACGCCCAGATCGACGAACTGAACCAGCGCATCTACCTAATGCCCTGGCAAAGCGACAAACTGTTGGTTTTCGACATGCAAGGAAAAGCTTTAGAACCGATTCCACTCGGTAGCCGTTGCCCAAAAGCAAGATTCTATGTCGATCCGGTCAAAAAGACCATCACCGTTGCAACGCTTCCTTGGAAGGATACACCGACAGTCGTATGGATACAAGATATGACGGGTAAACACCTGCAAGAAATAGCGCCGGGACATCTGAAAGCAGAGCACGATACCTTCAATCAGGAACTCATGTACAGTTCTACTCTTCCCGACGCATTCAATTACTGCTTATATCTTATGTTTCCACCACGAGTGGATTCCCTATATCAGTATGATATGGAGAAGAATCAGCTGAATCCGGTCTTCACTTTCAATCATACGACAATCGACCCCGTTCCCTGGCACGGCTACTTTGAATGGCCGAATCATTATACAGGAGAATTTTCTGGACCTCCCGTCGAACGCAAGACAGATATCGCAAAAGTCTATACACCAGGAGAAACTTTCTCTTATATCATTGATAAGAAAAGCGGTAAAGGTGCCTACTTCAAACTGTATAATGATTATTTCGGCAATCTGGATATTAGCCGCCCTGATGGCATTTTCAACAAAGGATATTTCGTCCGCAGCATCGAACCGGGTAATCTCCTGACCGATATAGAAAACGCTTTGAAGAGACAGGATCTCTCCGAAGCCATGCGTAAAGAACTTACGGACCTTGAAAGCACGATCGGCGAGAACGACAACAACTATGTCATGATCGCCAAGCTCAAAAAATAGTCTTCCATGAATAAACAACTACTTTTAATCCTGTTGCCGGCGATCCTGCTGGCAACAGGATGCAAACAGCAAACGGCTTCCGACGAAGGGGATACAGCAACGCAGACTGTACCTCATCAGCCGCTCCCGCCGAAATACACGGCGCAATACGACCGTTCCATTCCGCCCGCCCGCATCGACATAGAGAAAGCGAGTGCAGATTCCGTTACTGTCAACCTGAGTAAAGTAGCCTCTTCCATCGAGTACTTTATGGTTGGGGACGACAAATATCCGATCACGGATGTAGTGGCGACCAACGACGGCTTCATAGCCCTGAACCAGCCCAAGCTCTATCTGTACCGCAAAGGGATGAAGCGGAAGCGGGTCGGACTGAAAACGACGTTCGGCAACTGGATAAACGTTCCCGGCCCGAAAATCTGTTTCGACAAGACAACCACCAAGTTGTACGCTCATTTGAAAAGGATTAATCAAGAGACGGGTTACGGTGAACCTTATATAGTCGAACTGCCCCCGTTGGACACTGTCCTGGCAAGAGTCTATTACTTGTATCCGGACTCGTTGCCTGTATCCAGCCATCATTTTCTTCCTCAGAAAGTATCCTTTCTCCACGATTTATCGTCCAGCCAGTATGTAACTTTGAAAGAAAATAAAGACGGAATTGACGACGGCATTACCACCTTCAATCTGGATGGCGACACAATCTGCACATTCCAGGCAGGTATAGATCCCACCGTCAAGGTCGGCAACTATTTATATGGCCCTCCTTTCTTTGACAAAATCTACCGGCATGACAACCGGCTTACCTACCGCCTGTCTTTCTGCGACACGATCTATCGCGTCCTGGACGAACACACTTATGCTCCGGCGTATGTAACCGACTTCGGAAAGGCCCGCTTGACAGCAATCGAAAACATCCAGGGGAAAGACCGGAAAAACAAAGTATGGATGACAGCCCTCGAAGAAAACTCAAAAGCACTCTTCATACAGACGCACAAAGAAGGGAAAAACTCGAAAAGCGGTTGGCTGGATGCAGACCGTGAGCCGGATATGCCGGATGTAGAGCGTCAGATCGTTTATCTAAAATCGTCCAAACAGACCTTCGCCCTCCCAACGAAAGCAGGAGGACTGGCAAACGATCTGGACGGCGGTCTGCCGTTCTGGCCGGACGGGCAAACAGACGGCTATCTCTATATGATCCGTCCCGCCAAGGAGCTGAAAGCCAAGATCAAGCTGACAGGCTCGCCCAAACAGAAAGAGCTGAAAGCATTCCTCGACGGCGTGGATGAGAAACAGAACGTAATGATTGTAGTCAAATAAAAAAGAAAATAGCAGGCGATTATGAATAAACTTCTTGCTCTGATAAGCGGTATAGGCTGTGCTTTCTGGACAGGTTGCAGCAGCGTAAACACAAAAACGCTGGACGAATGTCCGGTAGTTATACAGACAGAAATGATCGATGGGAATCCGTTAGTCGTGTGCGATCAGAAACTGTTGAGCGACACTCTGCAAATCCCCCTTAGCCTGTTGACGGAAGATATGGAGATCATCCGTTTCGACAACCGCGAGGATGCGCTGGTCGGCGAGCAAATGGTAGTCGTCTCCGACAACTATCTGTTAGTCTGGAATTACAATGAGAATCCCGTCAGGCTGTTTGACCGGAAAGGCAAGTTCCTAACCAACCTCGGAGCTTCCGGCCAAGGGCCGGGCGAGTACTGGGCCATTTACGACGCCCAAATCGACGAAGCCAACAACCGCATTTACATGCTGCCTTGGACAAGCGGCCAGCTGCTGGTCTACGACCTGGAAGGAAACGTATTGCCACCCGTTCCCCTCTGCCTCAATATACCGAAAGGCAAATTATGGATAAATGCGGAAGAGTCCGAGATAGCCGTCTTCGCCCTGCCCTTCCCGAATGTGCCGGCTGTTGCCTGGACACAGGATTTCAAAGGAGAACGGAAAGAGTATATCGAAGCGGGATCGCTCACCGCCTACGACTTCAATTCGGAAGTGTACTGCGGTTATAACAATCCCGGCATATTCGACTGCATGCTCAAATACTGCCTGCCGACACGGAAAGACACGCTCTATCACTACGACTTCCGCAACAACCGGCTTATCCCGCACTTCACGATGACGTTTACAACGACAGACCCGATACCGAATCATGAGTTCTATGATCTGCCCCATCATTTCCTGGGAGCGACAGCCAGAAGCATCCAATTGTCAGAAAGCATGTTCGGTACAACCGATCCCAAGCACTTCATCATCGACAAACAGACAGGGAAAGGCGCATACATGAACCTGTTCAACGACTTCCTCGGGAACGAAACACTGCCGCTAACCAGTTTCGACGGAAACTTCCCTCCCTATCCCAACTTCCGCAACGGTTATTATATCCTGAATATAGATCCGGGCAACCTGCGCGACAAGCTCGAAAAGAACCTGAAAGCAGGGAAGCTATCGCCCGGCAGGCAGGAGAAAGTAACCAAACTGCTCGGCTCCATCGGTCCGAATGATAACAATATACTCCTGTTGGCAAAGTTAAAACGCTAAGTCGTTGCCGGCCTGGAATAAATCACTATATTAGCAACAAATACAGATTCAAGATGAGAAAACAGTTCTTTACATTAAGCCTTCTGTCCGCCCTGCTGGCGGCAACCGGATGCAAACAGGAGATGAAACCGCATGTCCCGACCGCTCCGCAGATGGAAGCCCGCGTAGACCGTTCCGAGCCTGTGAAGATAGTGGATGTGGAACAGGCTTCCCGAAAAACCGAACCGCTGAAGTTGAGCCAGATCGCTTCGGAAATCGAGTACTATACCGTTGGTGATGCCCGTTACCCCGTCACCCAGGCGATCGAAATACCGGACAGCAACGCGTTTATCACCTTCAACAATCCGCGTATCTACTACCGGAAACAAGGCGTTCCGAGCAAGCGCTACGGCTTCAAGGCATTAGCTTACAAATGGAACGACGAGATGAACGGGCAGAACATGTTTTACGACAAGAAAACGACCCGTATGTACGTCGCCCTAAGCGGTAAGACGCAAGAGACGCGGCTGACGGGAGCCGACAGCATCCCCTGTATCGGCGAACTGCCTCCGATAGACACCATGTTGACGATCACCAACTACGTGTTTCCCGAAAATATGCCGGCTGAATATCCGCTGAACCTGACGTACGACAAGCTGTTAGGCTTTTCCTCCAACGGCTACACCCTATGCCGCTACGGAGAGGACACGGGAGAGCCGGACGGCATCACGACGTTCAACCTCCTGGGCGACACGCTCTGCAAGTTCCGGCTGAAAGAGGGCACAATGGCACCGCGCTCCGTCACGAAGAATATCCCTTCTTTCCAGACCTTCTACTGGAATACGCAGCAAGACAAGATGACGTTTATGATCCCTTATTGCGACACCGTCTACCAGTTGCGTGATCCGCAGACCATTGCGCCGCTATACGCCATCCATTACGGAGAGCAGGGACTTGGCATGAATGAGATAAAGACAGAAGTTCCAAAAGGTAAAATGTGGATGAAGACCTTATATGAAAATCCTAAAGGGCTGTTTGCCGGCCTTTATCAGGAGGGAGGACGAAAGATAGTCGACTGGATCGGCTGGGAATACACCTACAAGCCGACCTTGACCCATCAAGCGGTCTATCTGAAAGAAGAAGGACGGACCGTCGTGCTGCCGGCAGATAAAAACAGAGGCTTCATCAACGACCTTGA
Source organism: uncultured Parabacteroides sp. (assembly GCA_900552465.1). Taxonomy (GTDB): domain Bacteria; phylum Bacteroidota; class Bacteroidia; order Bacteroidales; family Tannerellaceae; genus Parabacteroides. The sequence continues at coordinate 59,796 of URZO01000011.1, forward strand.
CGACAGCGGCCTGGCTTTCTGGCCGGACGGACAAACGGACGACTGCCTCTACATGCTCCGCACCGTCACGGAGATGCGCCTACTGGTGAAACGCAACGGCTCGCCGAAGCAGCAAAAGCTACTCGAAATACTGGACAACCCGAAAGTGCCCGAACGGGATTACGTGATGATCGTCGTGCGCTGAACAGCCGGGCCTACAAGCCATATTTACGCATCTTATTGTATAAGGTCTGCCGACTGATGTTCAACTGTTGCGCACAAAGCGTCAGATTACCGTTCTTCTCGTGCAGCACCTCACTGATAAACAGCTTCTCCATCTCTTCCAACGTAACCGGACGGGATGCGGAAGCTGTTTCTTCCACGTAGAAATCGTCTGCATCCAACAAAGACGAAGCGGACAGCAGGACAGCCCGTTCAATCGTTTGCTGCAAAGCCAGAAGGTCGCCCTTTTGTATCAGAAGAGATAATTTCAGCAGTCCTTCGGGAGTGACGGCGGGCAACTGTTTCCCATAGGCCTGCGCATACTTCTTCAACAAGGAACCGACAAGCAGCGAAACAACCTCTTTTGCCGAGGCAGGTTCTTCCTTCTGTTCCTTCCGCCGCCGAAAAGCCTCCTGCAAGGTCGCGATCAGTTTCTCATTATCCCAGGGCTTCACGATAAAATCCGCCGCCCCGCGTTTAAGAGCGGAAACAGCCAACTCGATATCTCCGAAAGCCGTTATCAGCACCACCGCCGGCGGATCGGGACGCTCGACAATCCGTTCCAACCAAAACAATCCCTCGGCTCCATCCTGCCGTCCGGTTCCGAAATTCATATCCAGCAGGACCAGATCGACATCATCCTCACGCAGCAAGGCAGGCAGAAGCGTCGGTTGCGACACTCCCACTATCGTCTTAAACTCGCGCGCCAGAATCATTTTCAATGTCTTCAGCACCGCCTCATTGTCATCTATCAGGATTATTTTCCCTTCCGGCATAGCTTTCCTCTCTCTCTTTTTATAGCCGCAAAAATAAAACATTATAAGACACTTTCTTTGAATGCAGGCTTTTATTTTCAAATTAATTATTTCTTACAAGAAGGCGGGATTAATACAAGCACGCGTCGTGACATTACCATCTCACGACGCATGACATTACTATCTCACGACGCATGACATTACCATCTCACAACGTGTGACATTACTATCTCACGACGTGTGGTCGCTACCCAGGGTATCAAAAGCCCTACAGCCTGGCGGTTATGTAATCGATAATGTCCAGGCACAGGTTGGTTGTCTGGTCGTTCACATCGAGTTCGGGGTTCAGTTCGACCAGGTCCATCGACTTGATCAGATTGGTGGAGAGCATGTGTTCGACGAAGTCTTTGAACTCGTCCGGCATCATCCCCTCGCAGACGCGTGTGCCCGTGCCGGGAGCGAACCGGGGGTCAATACTGTCCACGTCGATACTGAAATGGACATTACGTATTTTCCGCTCCTTCAGCTTCCGCTTGATATCTTCGGCTACAAAACCGATACCTTTCAGGCGGATCGTGTCCATTGTATAAACGCTCAGCTGCTCGCGCCCGATCAACTCCTGTTCGCCTTCGTCCAGGCTGCGGGTCCCGACCAGAAAGACGTTCTGCGGATTCACCTTGTTGCCGGGAGCATAGACGTTCACCAGCTCTTCGCTTCCCATCCCCATCAATGCGCTGAGCGGCATTCCGTGGATATTACCGCTCGGAGAAGTCTCGCTCGTATTGATATCGCCATGTGCGTCTAACCAGATGATACCGAAATCGTCAAAACTTTTCCCCACTCCGGAAGCGCTTCCCAACCCTAACGAATGATCGCCGCCGATCACCAGCGGGAAAGCACTGCCACGCAAGGTGTCATAGACCAGCTCGGCCAGATTATTGTTGACCTCGACAATCGCATCCAGATATTTCATACTCTGCCCGCGGGCAAACTTATCCGCTTCCGAAACGGGCGGTACATACAGGTTGCCCAGATCGAAAGCCCGGTGTCCGTTCTTCCGGATCAGGTTCATCAGCCCCCGTTCGCGCAGGTGGTTCGGGGCGCGCTCCACTCCTTCGCGGTCGCACCCCAGATTCAGGGGAACTCCTATCACATTTATCTTCATAGGCAATCAGAATTGTGCAAATGTATCTTTTATAATGCCGACCGCCTCCATCATCTGTTCGCGCGTAATCACTAACGGCGGCGTGAAACGGATGATATGGTCGTGCGTCGGCTTGGCAATCAGCCCGTTTTCTTTCAGGGCAAGACAGATATCCCAGGCGACCTTTCCTCCGCGCGGTTCGGTCACGACGGCATTCAGCAACCCCTTGCCCCTCATCTGCTTGATCATCGGATTGTCGATCCTTTCCATCTCGCTGCGGAAAAGGGCGCCCATCTCGAATGCGTTTTCAGAAAGGTGCTCGTCGCGCACCACTTCGAGGGCCGCTATCGCCACACGGGCAGCCAAAGGATTGCCGCCGTAGGTGGAACCATGTTCACCCGGTGCGATCGTCAGCATGATCTCGTCGTTGGCAAAGACCGCCGACACGGGCGTAACGCCCCCCGACAGCGCCTTACCGAGAATCAGTATATCGGGATGAACAGCCTCATAGTCACAGGCAAGCAATTTGCCCGTCCGCCCGATACCGGTCTGGATCTCATCGGCGATAAAAAGAACATGGTGTTGCCGGCACAGCTCATAGCAAGCACGCAGATAACCGTCGTCGGGAACAACCACGCCGGCCTCTCCCTGTATCGGTTCCAGCAGGAAGCCGACCACGTCGGGATCTTTCAAAGCCTCTTCCAACTCCGCCACATTATTATATTGTACTTTGATAAAACCGGGCGTATAGGGTCCGAAGTCTGCGTACGAACTGGGGTCCGTACTCATGGATATGATCGTGATCGTACGTCCGTGGAAGTTTTCGCTGCAAACGATAATTTTAGCTCGTTCAGGAGCGATCCCCTTCACCCGGTATCCCCAGCGGCGGGCCAGCTTCAGAGCGGTTTCGACCGCTTCGGCGCCGGTATTCATAGGCAGCAGTTTGTCATACCCGAAGAACTTGCAGGCAAACTCCATATATTCACCCAACACATCGGCGTGGAAAGCACGCGACACTAACGTCAGTTGCTGCGCCTGGTCGGTCAGCGCCTTAATGATCTTCGGGTGGCAATGTCCCTGGCTCAGGGCGGAATAGCCGGACAGGAAGTCAAAATAACGTTTTCCTTCCACGTCCCAAACATAAACACCTTCTCCCTTTTGGAGAACGACAGGCAGGGGATGATAGTTGTGTGCACCATACTTCCCCTCGCGGGTGATGTAATCTTCCGGTCTCATCTTCATTCAGATTTAAAATTAGCAGACTGTAAGCGTTTCTTACGTCTATGAGCCAAAGGTAAGAAATTGCGCTAACACATTGTCATCAAAACATATATGTTAAGAAACATACGTACACAAAGAAGGGACGACTGTGAAGTCATCCCTTCTCAAAAAATGTGGCGTGTTATATATTAATCTTGAGAATTAAAAGGTTTGATAAAATTATTACTTTACTACTCTATTGTTATTTATTAGTCTTCAATGCAACCGGTTTGAATAATAGGACAAACAGGATCAATAATACAAATGAGAATACTGTCGAAATGGCAAAGACAACAGGCCAGTCACACTTGTCTCCGTCGCGGAAAAGACCGATCAGCCAACCGTTCCAGAGTGTTCCGATCAGGAAGCCGATGCCCCATACCAGGAAGAAAAGCAATCCTTGCGCCTGCGCCTTCATCTCTTTGGGCGCCACATTATCCGTATAGACCTGGCCACCCACGAAAAAGAGGCCGAAAATCAATCCATGCACGATAATCCCGATATAGTAGAACCACTGTTGCCCGGTTTCCGCACCGAGGTAGAACGAGGCGTAGCGAACCACAAGGGCGATCATACCGAAGATCAGGGTATTCTTGATCCCGGACTTGATAAGTATCCAGGTGGTAATGACAAGGAAGAACATCTCGGCCAACTGCCCGAGGTTCAGTGTCACGGTTATATTCTGTACATGTTCATCGGCCAGGATCATCGAACCATATACGTGGTACAGGTTAAACGGGATGATAGCCAGGAACGTCAGGATCATAAAAGCACGGTAATTCTTATCTTTCATCAGCGAGAAAGCACTGAATCCCGTTATATCCATAACCGAGATACCGGCACTTTTGTCTACCGAAGGAGGCGTATGCGGAAGTCTCAGGTTCAGAAGCGCAGCGACGAAACAGACAGCGGCGCCGCAATACATCGGCAGGTTCGTATCGTCGAAAGCCGGAAGATGCATCACATGAAGCGCAATCACACTGAAGATACCCGAAGCGACCCAACCGACCGAACCGAACATACGGATACGCGGAAACTGTTCCGAAGGCGTATGGCTCATGGCGATCGTACTGGTCAGACTCTGTGTCGGCATGTGGCAAAGCATCGCCAGCACCACGAATGTCATCAACGGGGCAAACGAAGCCTGCTGGGCGGCAAAAAGCAGAAAGACACCGGTTAATATATTCAGTACGGCCAGAATCTTCTCGGCTGCAAAATAACGGTCGGCAATCGCACCGATAAAGGAGGAGGCCATTGCACCGATAGCCATTGCGCTCAACACCAGCGAAACCTGATATACTTCCAGCTTAAGCGTATGGGAAAGATAGGCGGCCAGCGGAACCCACCATACGGCACTCAGCATATACTGCATAAACATCATTGTGCAGAGCTGAACTTTTGTTCCGATTCCTTGTTGTGAAGTAAGTGTGTTCATATCATTATTAGAATAAAAGGTTTCTACGACCTGTGTTTTTACATGATACAAATGTAGACAATACCTTCGGCCAGTTTGTCCGACCTTGTTGCAATCTTTCCCGTATTTATCTCATTCACTGCGATTCTCACCCCTATTGAGATGATTTATGAAATCCGTGATACAATAAATGAAAATCCATACTGCATTTTTCCGTATCTTTCGCCCACAATAGCAAAATCGTATATGAAGTATCTGAAGTTAATCTTATCGATCCTATTTATATTTTGTCTCACCCGGACATACGCCGACGACAGCAACTACCTTTTCCGCCATTACCAGGTCGAAAACGGACTCAGCGACAATATGGCGACCTGTTGCGTACAAGACAGGAAAGGGTATATCTGGATCGGCACACGTGACGGTCTGAACCGCTTCGACGGCTACACCTTCAAAGTCTTCCGTAACGACCCGGACGAAACCGAGACGTTGGGAAGCAACTGGATCACCTGCCTGGGATGCGACCGGGACGGTAACCTCTGGGTCGGGACGCTTTCCGGACTCTACCAATATAATGACGAGAAAGAATCATTCCGCCATATCGCCTTTACCGCAGACAAGGGAATCGACATTTTCCTGTTCGACAAGGACAACAAGCTCTGGATACTGATGGACGGAAACCTGATCCAGTATAATACGGATGACAATCAGTTCCGCATCTTCTCGTCTGAGAACAACCAGAGTTACACCTCATTCTGCATCACGCGCGAAAACAATATCTGGATCGGAAGTTCGGACGGCCATATCCTGCTACTAAACCCGGAAGAGGAAACGACGGAGTCTTATAATGTATTCGTACATTCCTCTCCGGACACGCCCCGCAAACTGTCCATGCTCTACCCTTCTCCCACGAGCGACCGTATCTACATCGCTTTCGAGCACGACGACGTCAAAATATTCGATCCTGCGACACGCGATTACCAAGATCTCAACATCCAAAAGATCAACCAGCTTACGATCCTGATCAACAGCTTTCTGGAGAAAGACGCCAACGAACTGTGGGTCGGGACAGACTCGGGACTGTTTATTTACAGAATCGATACCGGAGAATGTACCCGCATACGGCAAGACCCGCTGGATCCGTACGCCTTGTCAAGCCATTTCATCTCGGCATTCTGCCGGGATCGGGAAAACGGCATCTGGATTTGTTTCCACCAGAACGGCCTGAACTACTATTCCCCTTTCCGCCCTTTCCACGTACACTATCCCTGGGACGGACAGCATTCGATGAAAGGGGAAGTGATCCGGGATATCTGTACTGACATATACGGGAATATATGGGTGGGAACGGAAGATGCCGGCATCAACTGCCTGGAAAAGAAAACCGGGACATTCACCAACTATCAACCCGTACCGGGCGGCAACGGGCTTTCGCACACCAATATCCGGGGGCTGGCAACGTCGGGTGACCGGCTCTGGATCGGGCATGTCATCCATGGCATCGACCTGATGGACATCAAGACCCGGAAAGTAATTAAGCATTACAACCTGCTGAAAGATTCGGTGACGGTGAAAAACAGTGCCGTGCGCTGCATCAAAGTCTCGCAGGAAGGTCAGATATATGTCGGCACCGACGACGGCGTGTATAAATACGACTTCCTAAACGACCGCTTCCTCTACGCCCCGCAATTCCCGCCTTTCTCGGTGAATTGCATCTACGAAGACCGCCTGGGAAGGATTTGGACCGGAATGTTCAACCGCAGTTTCTACTATAACCCGATCAGTAATTCCGGCATGTACCTGCCATACGACAAGCTGAACACGCAACGGCACAATTTCGTGAACGACGCCTGCGAAGACAAAGATGGTAATATGTGGTTCGCAACTGTGGAAGGCGTGATCAAATACGACTTCCAGACAGGCGAATCCCTGCACTACACCGTAAAAAACGGCATGCCCAGTAACGTCGCCTTCCGCATCCTGCCCGACGAAAACGAGAACATGTGGATCAGTACGGCTAACGGCCTGGTCAGCCTCGAACCCGGAACGGGGAAGATCACGACCTACACCGAGTCGCACGGGCTGATCACCCGCCAGTTCAACGACAATTCGGCATTCAAGGATAATGAAGGGACTTTCTACTTCGGCTCCGTAAAGGGCTTCATCCACTTCAACCCGTCCGAAGTCATTCCGGCCGCCGAGAAGATGAATGTGCACCTCGGTAGCCTGGAAATCCAGAACGAGGAAAGCGAGAAACGGATAATCAACAGTTCCGCCGAGTCGGAGCCGAAGAAGATCACGCTGACACACAAGCAGTCCACATTCAGCATCAACTTCTCCGCCCTCAACTTCATCGCTCCCAAATCCGTCCAATATTCATACCGGATGGGGAACACGGAATGGATACCCATAGGCGAACGTAACACGGTCTATTTCACAGAACTTCATCCGGGCGATTACACCTTTGAGGTGCGTGCCGCCAACCTGTCGAATACATGGAGCGACACGCCGACGCGGTTGAATATAACGATCCTCCCGCCCTGGTGGGCCTCGAATACGGCCTATGCTTCTTACATCGGCATCGTGCTTGCCATTCTTGCCGGTTCGTTCTGGGCCTGGCGCCTGAAGACCAAACGGGCGATGTCCTACAATATGCAGTTGTTCGAAGACCAGAAAGAGAAGGAACTGTACCAGGCGAAGATCGACTTCTTCATCAACATCGCCCATGAGATCCGCACACCGCTCACCCTGATCAAGAATCCGCTCGAACGGCTGTTGAAATCCGATAAGATCGGTGAAAACGAGAACAAGTCCCTCACGCTGATGGACAAGAACGTCTCGCGCCTCCTCTCGTTGGTCAACCAACTGCTGGACTTCCGCAAGACGGAGATAGAAGGATACCGCCTCAGCTTCGTGCGGACGGAAATCGTTTCGCTCCTGACCGAGACAGCCAAACGCTTCCAGGAGTCGGCCACGGCAAACAATCTGTTGCTGAACCTCGACCTGTCATTGCCCGAACTCTATGTCTTTGTAGATAAAGAGGCGATCACCAAAATATTCAGCAACCTGTTCTCCAACGCAATCAAATATGCGGCAAGCAGCATCATCGTACGCCTCCAGCTCGCACCTGACTACGAGACATTCACGATCGACTTTATCAACGACGGCAAACCGATTCCTGCTGAAATAGGGGAAAAGATATTCGAACCTTTCTACCGGATGGCGGGAGATGCCGGCAACAAGCCGGGCACAGGACTCGGCTTACCGCTGGCACGTTCGCTGGCGGAAATGCATCATGGTACCCTTCAGTTGACAAAATTTACCGACGGCCCGTCCATGACCATGTTCCGCCTGACCTTGCCTGTCAAGTTGCCGGAATCCATCAAGCAGACGGAAGAAGAGGTAACGGCGCAGGCCATGCCGCAGCGGACGGACTTTATCCACGACGAATCGCGCCCGACGATCTTGATCGTTGAAGATAACAAGGAAATGGCAACCTTCATTGCTAACGAAGTCAACCAATTATATAACGTAGCGCTGGCCGGAAACGGAGCCGAAGCGCTCGAACTACTGAAGAAACACAGTTTCCAGCTTATTATCAGCGATGTGATGATGCCTGTAATGGACGGTTTCGCCCTTTTGAAGGAGGTAAAGACGGATATAGAAATCAGCCATATCCCGGTCATCTTGCTGACGGCCAAAAACACGATGCAGTCACGCCTCGAAGGTCTGGAGTTAGGAGCCGACGCTTACATAGACAAGCCTTTCTCCACCAGCCTGCTGATGGCACAGATCTCGAACCTGATCTCGAACCGCGACAACATACGCAAGTTCTATTTCAACTCCCCGATCGCCAATATGAAATCGATGGCATACACAAAGGCGGATGAGAACTTCCTCGAAAAGCTGAACGAGATCATCAACGAGCATATCGGCAACCCCAACCTGGACGTAAACATGATTGCCGATCTGATGCACCTGAGCCGTCCGACCCTGTACCGGAAGATCCGCGCCATCTCCGACCTGACACCCAACGAACTGATCAAGATCAGCCGCCTGAAAAAAGCAGCCGAACTCCTGATACAGGGAAACATGAAGATATACGAGATATCGGAGGCAACCGGTTTCAGTTCCCAATCCTATTTCTGGTCCGCCTTCATCAAGCAGTTCGGCATGAGCCCGTCGAATTACGCGAAAGAGAACAAACAGTAATAACAAAAAAGGCACGAATCCATGCGATCCGTGCCTTTTTTATACTATTTATTTTCTTACTCCTGATTAGCCAGATAGTTCTTCAATGGATTCGTATACATTTCCAGCATCTTCGTGCGAAGGAATGCTTCGTCTTTGTTCGGTAATACGATTTTATCCAACTGGCCTTGCAGGTATTCTTCAAATTGCTTTTTGTCCTTCAGGCCGTAGTGCTCGCTGAAACGGTGTGTTCCGGTCAGCATATCATAGGCAACATAATTGCAAGGATAGAAACGGTAATGTTTATAAATCTCCTTGTCGATGATAGTCGCAACGGCATTGATCAGTTCATTCTTCTCCATATTCGGGTCCAGCTCAGCAAGCTGATCGTTGATCGGCTGGGTCAGGGTAAAGTGGACACGTCCCTTATTATTCAGGATACCGGTCTCCATACTCAACAAGTCGTCACGCTGGCACTTTACAAACTCGGGATCGTCGCGCTTCTGCTGGAATTCCTTTGCTTTCAGGAAGTCGCAGGGGTCGAACTCGTAAGAGATCGCTACCGGGAAGATATTCAGCTCCATCAGGTTCGACAGGAAATCCTTGTCACCACTCATGTTCAGCATCTTCAGGATACTGCCCTGCGTACGGTCGTCTGAATCCTTGGCACGGCCTTCACGCTGCGCAATCCAGACAGACTCTTTCGTCTCGGTGATCGTATGACGGATATAGGCAGAAAGTACCTTGCTCACTTCCAGCATCTGGCGCACCGGGATATTACGTTTGACAATAAAGCTGTTGTTCAGGCGTACCAACGTCTCGATCCAGGGACGGATCAGCAGATTATTGCCTATCGCAACCTGTGTCATTCCATAACCCACATCATACAGCATGACATTTAGGAAAGAAGCATCCAGTACAATGTCGCGGTGATTAGAAATAAAGGTACAAGGCTTTTTGTCTTTCGGCAAACGGCTACGGCCGGAAATCGTCAGTGAGAAAGTGGTCTTGTTTGCCACCGTCATAACGGCTTCATACGCCAGCTTAGACTTGAAATCTTCTTTTGTCTTAAAGGAGCGCATGGTTTCTGAAAACTCTTTCCAGTTCACATCCGGTTCTATATACCGAAAAGCCCGCTCGAAATCTTCGTTGGCAACAAGCGACTCGATCGCATCTTTTACCTCGTCGTTATTCAGCGGACGGATATCGTCAAAATTATTAATAGGAACTTCCATATCTTTTAGTTAAACTCGTTTTCTATAATCTCTGTCATTACATTTTTTATATCCAGGCCGGCAGCCCGTACTTGCTGCGGGATAAAACTGGTTGCCGTCATACCGGGAGTGGTATTGATTTCAAGCAGCTTCGGTTCACCATCAGCCGGAATAATATAATCCACACGGATCAGCCCTTTAGCGCCCAATATATCGTAAATCCTCGATGTCTCGCGTTGTACCTTTTCTGTCAGTTCCGCAGAAATACGGGCCGGTGTAATCTCCTGCACCTGGCCGTTATACTTGGCGTCGAAATCGAAGAACTCATTATCCGTCACAACTTCGGTAAGCGGAAACACCACTTCCTTTTCCGCTGTCTTATAGCAACCGCACGTCACCTCGGTCCCCTCTATAAAACTCTCGATGACCACTTCGCGCCCTTCGCCAAAAGCCTTCTCGATAGCCGGCTGGATTGCCGACGCCTCCTTCACTTTCGTAACTCCGAAGCTGCTGCCGCCATCGTTCGGCTTGACAAAAACCGGAAGCCCGAGGCTGCCGACCACTTCTTCGTCCGTCACGGTCTGTCCTTTAAACAGATGTATGGAACGGGCGATATTGACACCGAATCCTTTCAGATAGTGATTGCACGCGAACTTATTGAAAGTAAGCGCACTCACAAACATCCCGCAAGAAGAATAGGGTATTCCGATCATATCGAAATATCCTTGCAAACGTCCGTCTTCTCCCGGTGTACCGTGAATCGTAATGTATGCAAAATCAAAATGTTTGACTTCGTCGTTCTCACGGAAACTAAAATCATTTTTATCTATTGGCGTATGTTCCCCTCCGGGAAGTTTCACTGCCCATTCGTTTCTTTTAACGATGGCAATATATACATTATATTTGTCTTTATCAAGAAAAGAGTAGATTCCTTCCGCACTTTTTAAAGAAATAACAATTTCAGAGGAATCACCTCCGGCCACAATAGCAATGTTCCTTTTCATCTTTATAGTTCTTTAGTATTTGCATATACGCGCCATTTATCGATCAATGCAGTCATGTCGGCAGGTATTTCGGAATCGAAAAACATTTCCTCGCCTGTAGTCGGATGGACAAAACCTAACGTCTTGGCATGGAGCGCCTGACGGGGACAAATGGCAAAACAGTTATCGATAAACTGTTTATATTTAGAAGAGGTTGTTCCTTTCAATATCTCATTTCCGCCATAACGCTCGTCGTTGAACAAGGTATGGCCGATATATTTCATATGGACGCGGATCTGGTGCGTACGTCCTGTCTCGAGACGGCATTTCACGAGCGTGACATAGCCCAGGCGTTCCTGTACGGAATAATGCGTAACGGCCGTTTTGCCCTGATCTCCCTCGGGAAACACGATCATCTGCATACGATCGCGGGGGTTGCGGCCGATGTTGCCTTCGATCCGGCCTTCGTCTTCACGCACGATGCCCCACACCAGCGCACGGTATTCGCGTTTGGTTGTCTTATGGAAAAACTGCATGCTGAGGTGTGCCTTCGCTTCCGGCTTTTTGGCGACAACAAGCAGTCCGGATGTGTCTTTATCGATACGGTGCACGAGTCCCAGTGCAGGATCGTTCGGATCGTAGGTAGGATCATCCTTCAGGTACCAGGCAAGGGCATTCACCAGCGTGCCGGTATAGTTTCCGTGTCCGGGATGCACCACGAGTCCCGCCGGTTTATCCACCACCAGCAGGTCGTCATCTTCATACACGATTTTAATCGGAATATTTTCAGGAAGGATCTCGAATGTCCGCGGAGGCCGTGTCATCATGATCGTCACGACATCTTCCGGCTTCACCCGGTAATTACTTTTCACCGGCTTACCGTTCGCCATGATGCAACCGGCATCGGCGGCAGACTGTATCCGATTCCTTGTAGCCCCGAACATACGGTCGACCAGGAATTTGTCCACACGCAACAACGACTGTCCGCGATCGGCAACGAAGCGGAAGTGTTCATACAGTTGAGGGGCCTTATCCTCGCCCTCTTCAGGCTGCAACAGGTCGTCTACCTGTTCATCATCCATTTCGTCTAAAAACTCATCCATAGTTAAAACCAGTTTTCTTCTTCACTATTCAACGATTCGACCGGGACACTGTCGTCCGGGAGTCCGAGCGAGTCTGCCGGCATCTCTGCATCGCCGCTGCTAACCTTCAATACGAGCGGAGCGGTAAGCGGCACATGTTCGCCCTTTTGGAGCGTGCGTCCGTTCAGCTCGACACCCAAAGCCAGGTCTTTAAAATCGCCGGGCACATATTCGATCTCGATCTTTTCAAATCCGCGGGCACGGAGGATGGCATAAGCCTGCCGGAAAGAGAGGTCTTCCACTTCCGGAATCGTCGCCATCTGCGAGGTAAGCGCGTTGACCGTGATAAACACGATACGCCCTTCTTTCACTTTCGAACCGGCCATCGGCACAAGCTCGACAATCGCTCCCGGCTTCACATCTTTGGAAAAGACGGAGTCAATCACGTTATAGCGTAAATTACTATTCTTGAAAAATTCGGCGGCTTCTTCGATTCCCAGTCCTTTGACATCCGGCACCACAACAGCCTCATTGTGCCGGGTGTACGCGTCGAGCCACTTCAGTGTTCCGAATATCAGAGCACAAGCCACAACGACAGCCAGCAACAAATTTAAGACGTACGGATTTTTTATCAGCTTAACTAAAAAGTCTTTCATTTCTATCTTGTATTTGTAGGCGGATCAAAAGTAGAAAACAAAGCCGTTAAAACAAAGAAAGTAAAGGCTTTTTAGTAAAAACCTCTACTTTCTTTATGAAAAATCTTCAAACGGAAAGAATTATCCGTTGTATTCGTCAGAAACTGTTAATTTAGCTCTTCCTTTAGCACGACGAGAAGCTAATACTCTGCGGCCATTAGCTGTAGCCATTCTTGAACGGAAGCCGTGCTTGTTCTTTCTTTTCCGGTTGGAAGGTTGAAATGTTCTTTTCATCTTTCTGTATATTATTTATTATTATCTTATTCTCATACCAATTTGGGCTGCAAAGATAGAGGCTTTTTTTTAATAAACAAAGAGTTGCCTCAAAAAACTTTCAGCAAACGACAGCCGTACCCTGCCTGAAAACGAAAGGCGATTAAAATATACCACCCTTATACATATCATTAAAGTTCGTATGTTGTCCTTCCAACTTCTGCGCTTCATCGCCTTCGGGGTTCAGTTCGATCGACTTCTTCAGGTCTTCGAATGCGCCTTCCTTATCGCCTTTCAGATTTCTGGCACGACCACGTTCGGCATACGCTTTGGCAAACTCAGGTTTCAGGTCGATCACTTCGTTAAAGAAAGCGATGGCTTCGTCCAAACGCTCCTGCGCGATCAGCAGATTACCGGTCAATAAAGCGGCTTCGTCGTTGAAGGGATTCAATTCCAACGTATTCTGATAGTCGGCAAAGGCAGCATCCAGGTTTCCCATTGCCTCATGTATGCGGCCTCTCAGCAGATAACTCGTTTCTTCTTCAGGAGCCAGCTCGATCGCCTTTTCGACATCAGGCAGCGCCTCGGCAGCCTGCGCCATAGACAATAAAATCTGGGCACGCATCAGGTAGGCATCCGTAAAGTCCTCTTTCAAGGCAATCGCTTTCGTCAGGTCGGCGATAGCACCCAACGGATCACCGGTTGTCCGTTTTGCCTTCCCCATCAGGAACCAGGCTAGGTAATTCGTATCTTCCAACTCGAGGACATGCCGGCAATCGGCAATCACATCGGCATCTTTATCCAACATAAAAAGCACGTTTATCCTTGTCAGACGCGTATTGATATGATCAGGCTCCAGTTCTACCATGCGATCCAACACCTCAAGCGCTTCTTCCGCTTTATTGGCCGTTGTATAAGCAGCAACCAGATATGTCATCGTCTCAAAATCTTCCTGCAGGTTCAGGGCTTCAGTAAAACATTTAATTGCATACGCCACCTGCCCCATCTTCTGGGCACGGACACCGTCGTATTTCAGTATATCGAATTTCTTCTGATCATTCTTAGCCTTTTCTTCTTCCGGCGTTGTTGCCTTGGATGATGAGAATAAAGATGTAAAAAAGTTTCCCATAACGTTCTTGCTATTAGTTTTGAACGGCAAAGATATAAAAAATAATGAGTCAATGGGAAAATGTGCCAATATGCCAATTGAAGAATATTTTCCCCGGCAGCTATTCGAAAATTCCCCAGCAACTAATTTGATGTTGACAGTTGTCAGCCGTATGGCCGATAACCGTCAGCCATACGGCTGATAACTGTCGGCCATGCGGTTGATAATTATCAGCCAACAAGCCGATCGGCATGAATATACAAAAGAATACCGTTCATTACTCTATTTGTTAGCCATTTATTTTATAACCGTTCATCTTCCGACACAAATCCGAAGAGCAGTCCGTTTATTTCAAAAACAAACAAAATCCCAGAACAATCAGACGTATTTATAACACAAACTCTAAAATTCATTACGAATTATAACTTTTTCAGAAAAAAGAAACGCTATATTTTGTATTTTTATATCGGATTATAAAGTTAAATTCAGACATTTTACTAATTTTGTGCCAGATTTTTAACTTGGGTAGGATTGTGCCAGCCACACCAACCGCACGCCTCCCTATCAATTTATGAGTATGGAAAACTTGGAAACTGGACTTTTGTTAATGGTAGTTGGAATGACCACCGTCTTTGCCATTCTGCTAATCGTTATCAATCTTGGGAAGGGGCTGATCGTATTGGTCAACAAATATGCGCCCGAAGAGATCATTGTAAAAAAACAGGTGACACCGCAAAGACAGGCTGTGTCCGCTTCGCCGGTCGGCGGAATCACGAACCAGACAACTGCCGCTATCGTATCGGCCGTCAGCGTTGTGACAGGCGGCCAGGGTAAAGTTGTCAAAATCGAGAAATTATAATTGCATTTATACATAAAAATATCATGAAGAGAGAAATCAAATTTAGTTTGGTCTTCCGTGACATGTGGCAATCTGCCGGAAAATATGTTCCCACCGTTGACCAACTAACACGGGTAGCACCTGCCATCATCGAAATGGGATGCTTCGCCCGCGTAGAGACCAATGGCGGAGGATTTGAACAGGTTAATTTATTATTCGGTGAAAACCCAAACAGGGCTGTACGCGAATGGACGAGGCCATTCCATGAAGCCGGTATACAAACACATATGCTCGACCGCGCGCTGAACGGATTGCGCATGAGTCCGGTGCCCGACGACGTGCGCCAGTTGTTCTATCAGGTCAAAAAAGCACAGGGAACGGATATCGCCCGTACATTCTGCGGACTGAACGACGTCCGCAACATTGCTCCCTCCATTAAATATGCGAAAGCAGCCGGTATGATCTCACAATGCTCGTTGTGTATCACCCACTCACCGATCCATACGGTCGAATACTACACCAAGATGGCGATGGAACTGATCGAACTGGGAGCGGACGAAATCTGTATCAAGGACATGGCAGGCATCGGCCGGCCTCACTCGTTAGGACAGATCGTGGCCAACATCAAGGCTAAGCATCCGGAAATTCCGGTTCAATACCACAGCCATGCCGGTCCCGGTTTCAACGTAGCTTCCATCCTCGAAGTTTGTAATGCCGGTTGCGACTATATCGACGTGGGCATGGAACCGCTTTCATGGGGGACAGGACATGCCGACCTGCTGACTGTTCAGGCAATGCTGAAAGACGCCGGCTATCAAGTACCGGAGATCAATATGGAAGCCTACATGAAGGTTCGTAGCCTGATCCAGGAATTCATGGATGACTTCTTAGGATTGTATATCAGCCCGAAAAACCGTCTGATGAACTCATTGCTGATCGGCCCGGGACTGCCGGGCGGCATGATGGGCAGCCTGATGTCCGACCTCGAAAAGAATCTGGAAACGATCAACAAAAACAATATCAAGAACAACAAGCCGCTTATGAGCCAGGATCAACTGCTCATCAAGCTGTTCGACGAAGTGGCATACGTATGGCCGCGTGTCGGTTATCCTCCTCTGGTAACACCGTTCAGCCAGTATGTCAAGAATCTGGCCCTTATGAACGTGATGCAGATGGAAAAAGGCAAAGCCCGCTGGAGTATGATTGCCGACGATATCTGGGACATGATCTTAGGCAAGGCAGGACGCCTGCCGGGACCGTTGGCTCCTGAAATCATCGAAAAGGCTAAAGCCGAAGGACGAGAATTCTTTGAAGGCAACCCGCAGGACAACTATCCTGACTCACTCGACAAATACCGCAAGCTGATGAACGAAAAGCAATGGGAAACAGGCGAAGACGACGAAGAGTTGTTTGAATATGCCATGCATCCCGCACAGTATGAAGCTTATCGTTCGGGCAAGGCGAAAGTGGAATTCAAGGCGGATGTCGCCAAGAAGAAAGCAGAAAAACAAGGTGCCGCCAAACCTGCTGCACCGGCAACAACACCAGCAGCCGCTCCTGCCAACGTGACAATGGCAATGCCGACCACACCTCAGGTAATGACCGTAGACGTAAACGGACAGGCATTCAAGGTTACCGTTGCGTTCGGAGATAACGCGAACACTACTGCCGCACCGGAAACACCGGCTGCTCCCGCTGCCGCACCAGCGCCTGCCGCTGCACCTGCCGGAGCCGGAAAAGAAGTGCTTTCGCCACTGGAAGGGAAGTTCTTCCTGGTGAAAGGGGCTTCCGACACGCCTGTAAAAGTCGGGGATGTAGTGAAAGAAGGCGACGTGCTCTGTTACGTGGAAGCCATGAAAACGTATAATGCCGTACGTGCCGAATTCGGCGGGACTGTCACAGCAATCTGCCTGGCCTCCGGTGATGCGGTTTCGGAAGATGACGTATTAATGACAATACAATAATGAACGAGATATTTCAAAACTTGTATGAGATGACTGCGTTCAGCAACATCATTGCTGAACCGCAGTTCCTGATCATGTATGCCATTGCGTTCATCCTGCTTTATTTAGGTATCAAGAAGCAGTATGAACCGCTATTGCTCGTACCGATCGCATTCGGCGTGTTGCTCGCCAACTTTCCCGGAGGCGATATGGGAGTGATACAGGCAGACGAGAACGGCCTGATCAACATACATGGAGTGATGAAGAACATCTGGGAAATGCCGCTTCACGACATCGCCCATGAACTGGGATTGATGAACTTCATCTATTACATGTTGATCAAGACAGGGTTCCTTCCTCCTATTATCTTTATGGGTGTGGGAGCGCTGACGGACTTCGGGCCGATGTTGCGCAACCTGCGGCTTTCCATATTCGGAGCGGCTGCCCAATTGGGTATCTTCACCGTTTTACTGGTGGCTATCCTGATGGGATTCACCCCGAAAGAAGCGGCTGCATTAGGTATTATCGGCGGCGCCGACGGACCGACGGCAATCTTTACGACAATCAAGTTAGCTCCACATCTGCTGGGACCGATCGCAATCGCGGCTTATTCCTATATGGCATTGGTTCCGGTCATTATTCCACTGGTAGTCAAACTGTTCTGCTCCAAAAAGGAATTGTGTATCAACATGAAGGAGCAGGAAAAGAAATATCCGTCTACCACGGAGATCAAGAACCTGCGCGTGTTGAAGATCATTTTCCCGATCGTGGTTACTACGGTTGTGGCGTTGTTCGTACCGAGTGCAGTGCCTTTGATCGGTATGCTGATGTTCGGTAACCTGGTAAAGGAAATCGGGACAAACACATTCCGCCTGTTCGATGCCGCCTCAAACAGCATTATGAATGCGGCAACCATATTCCTGGGACTGTCGGTCGGTGCGACTATGACGGCAGAAGCCTTCCTGAACTTCACGACAATCGGTATCGTGATCGGCGGCTTCCTCGCATTTGCCCTCTCCATCGCGGGCGGCATCTTCTTTGTCAAGCTGTTCAACCTCTTTACTAAGAAAAAGATCAATCCGCTGATCGGAGCGACCGGCCTGAGTGCAGTGCCGATGGCATCGCGCGTAGCCAACGAAATCGCCCTGAAGTACGACCCCAAAAACCATGTACTCCAATATTGCATGGCCAGTAACATCTCCGGCGTAATCGGTTCTGCCGTTGCTGCCGGCGTGCTGATTTCGTTTCTGGGATAAGCCATAAGCTGGACGCAAACTACACAGACGAGCACAGAATAACGCAGATTTATTTATTGAATTGATAATATCTGCGTTACTCTGTGCTCGTCTGTGTTATCTGCGTCCGGTAAATACTGCCTTTTATTTATTATTTTAACATTTTCTCGCAAATAAATCGCTTTCAAATGCTGAAATCCAAAAATATTTACTTTAATTTGTGACTTGATATAGGATACATTTATCCTTTTCTAAATGCGATTGAATATGATGGACACTCACGAAACTAATTTACCAGCTGAAGAGACCGGCAAATTGGAAGAAACTAAAGCACCGGTGATGACACCGGAAAAGGCAGCGGAAGAAGTTGTAACGAACGAAACACCGGAAGCCGAAGTTGTAGCAGAAGAAGCACCCGCAGCAGCAGTCAGCACTGACGAGACTGCAGCAGGTGAAGAAGCGGCTACGGCTGCAGGAAAATTGTCGAAAGAAGAAATTCTGGAGAAACTGACCGGATTAGTTGCAGCGGCAGCCGACGCGACCCGTAACGAGGTGGAAGCCCTCAAACAGGCTTACTACAAAATCCACCGGAGCGAAGTGGACGAATTGAAGAAAGCATTTCTGGAAGACGGAGGTGAAGAAAAGGATTTCGTTGCACCCGAAGATGAAACAGAGAACAAGATCAAGGAATTACTTGCCGCCTATAAAGAAAAGCGGGCCGCTATCCTTGCAGAAGAAGAACGGGTAAAAGCCGCCAACTATGCCTTGAAGCTCCAATTGATCGACCAGTTGAAAGCCTTGACAGAAAGTCAGGAAGATTTCAACAAGCTATACAACGACTTCAAGGATATCCAGCAAAGATGGAAAGAAGTGAAAGCCGTTCCACAGGAACATGTCAGCGAACTGTGGAAGAACTATCAGATATACAGCGAAAAGTTCTACGACATCATTAAGATAAACAACCAGTTCCGCGATTACGACTTCAAGAAGAATCTGGAATTGAAAACAGCTCTCTGCGAAACAGTCGAGAAACTGCAGACAGAACCGGATGTCGTATCCGCTTTCCACCAGCTTCAGAAGCTGCACCAGCAATGGCGCGAGATCGGTCCGGTGGCCAAAGAATTGCGCGAAGACCTGTGGGCTCGCTTCAAAGCCGCCTCTACAATCATCAACAAGCGTCATCAGGAACATTTCGAAGGACTGAAAGCTAAAGAACAGGAAAATCTGGAAGCAAAGACAGCCATTTGCGAACAGATAGAAAGTATAGACTACCCGGCTTTGAAATCATTCAAAGATTGGGAAGAAAAGAACAAGGAAGTAATTGCTTTACAGGAAAAATGGAAAACAATCGGTTTTGCACCGAAGAAATCGAACGTAAAGATATTCGAGCGTTTCCGTGCCGCCTGTGACGTATATTTCAACCGAAAAAGCGGATTCTACAAGGGCATCAAGGAAGGGATGGAGAAGAATCTCGAATTGAAGATAGCCTTGTGCGAAAAAGCGGAAGCACTGAAAGACAGTACTGAATGGAAGAGCACAACCGAAAAGATGATCGCTCTGCAGAAAGAATGGAAAACAATCGGTACGGTCGCCCGCAAACATTCAGATGCTGTATGGAAACGTTTCATTTCAGCCTGCGATTATTTCTTTGAACAAAAGAATAAGAACGTATCTTCTCAGAAGAGCGTAGAGCAGACGAATCTGACGGCCAAGAAAGCTCTGATCGAGAAGATCAATGCAATAGAAGAGACTGATCATGATGAAGCTCTTGCCACCTTGAAAGAACTCATGGCAGAATGGAACACTATCGGCCATGTACCGTTTAAGGAAAAAGACAAGATATACAAAGAATATCATGAAGCAGTAGACAAACAATTCGACCGTCTCAAAGTCGACCAGAACGACCGTAAGATGCAAACATTCCGCAATAACCTCAGCGACATGAGCAGTGGTGAACGCGGAAAAGGAAAGCTCTACGGCGAACGGGAAAAACTGATGCGCATGTACGAACGGATGAAGAACGAACTTCAAACATACGAAAACAACATCGGATTCCTAAGTATCTCCTCCAAAGGCGGTGGCGGTTTGGTAAAAGAGATGGAACGTAAGATCGAAAAACTGAAAGATGAAATGGCGCTTATAATCAAGAAGATTGATGCCATCGATGAAAATCTGGAATAAAAACAAATGAAGCCGCCTAATAAAATAGACGGCTTCGTTGCTTTTCTTTTGCATATGAGACCTAAATTACACTATTTCAATCCAGGACACGAAACGGCCGTACTTCAAGGCTCTGAGAATTATACTCCCCCGACCAACGTACAAAGGATGATCCGGGAGTTATCCTATCTTCCCGTCTGGTATGCAGACCCGGAAGATTTTGTTTTTACGGAAGAGCTCACCTCTCCCCGCTTCTTTTCTTTACAACCGAAAGAACTCAGACCCTTTGCAACTCTTATCACCCGAAAAGACATTGAGAAGCAAGGGAATGATCTGCCTCAAATGGAAGCTGCTCCCTGGGGACTTTCACCCCAGAGCCTTCATCTCTTTAACAAACTCAAACAAAATGGGAACCTGGATATTGCCGTTCCCGAATGGAAAGACGATTATACCCGGCTGACAGGTCGGCAGACTGCCGCCGAATGCTTAGATAAGATACGCGAGATGATGCCGGAGATGGCTTTCCCTGTCCCACCGAAATTCTGCAAAAAGATAAGAGATGTAGAAAAATACCTGATCCTCCAGAGGGCGCCTTTTGTACTGAAAACGCCTTATTCTTCTTCCGGCAGAGGCCTGCTCTGGTTACCGGAACGCAAGCTGACGGCAAAAGACCGTACCTGGATAGAAGGTGCGCTCAATAAACAGGGATGCGTAAGCATCGAATGTGCACTCAACAAATACCAGGACTTTGCCATGGAATTCCATTCGGACGGAAAAGGGAATGTACGCTACGAAGGCCTTTCCGTATTCGGAGCAGAAAAGAAAGGAGCCTATTCAGGAAACACATTAGGAGACCAGGCATATCTGGAAAGCTTCTTTATCGAGCACTTCGGAAATGATACATTCCAACGCTTGAAAGAGTCCGTACGGGAAGCAGTCCGGCAAATATACGGCTCTATCTATTCCGGCTACCTGGGTGTGGATATGCTGGTTTATCGCCAAGCATCCGACAATGCATTTGCCATACATCCTTGCATAGAAGTCAACATGCGGTATACAATGGGCATGGCCGCCTTGCGCATCAGCCAGAAATATCTGGCACTACATGCACGCGGCGACATGCACATCACCTACCAAAGCAAGCCGGGAGAAGCCTACGAGCATCACAGTTTCATGAAAAAAGCCTACCCGCTCGAAATAAAGGACGGCAAAATAAGAGAAGGCTACGTCCCCCTCTGCCCGGTAACGAAAGAGACAAAATACCGGGCCTATATGCTCATATACTAACTGGTTTCATTTTCTCTGCCGGACAGTATAAGTCTGGCTCTTATCCCTGAAGGGAAGTGAAAAACCAAAAGTAAGCCCTAACGTAAAAGTCCGGTCGTGGCATCCATAATCCTTTTTTGCCATTTTAGAAATATTCGGCAAATAAGCAAACTGGAAACCGACCGGTATACGTCCCAACTGCTGATAAAAGCCCAACACACACTTCAGGCCCAGGACAACATTACGGAAGGTACCCGCATCCTCCCTGCTAAAACCTTCCGGCCCTCCTTCCTCAGCCCACGCAGTAAACGAATCCTTTAACCTGACATCGAGCCGGGGGCCGGCACCCGCAAACAAAGTCAGTCCGGAATTATAACTTTTCTTCATATTAAAGACAGTGTTCAATGTCAGGTAATGGATATTCGCTTTCGTCAATATAGGAATAGGATTTCCAAAATCAGGATACAACGGTATCCTGTCCTTTCCCCCTTTCTTGATGTATCCGATGCCGCTTGACAAATTGAACCATCCCTTATCAGCATACTCGTATCCGACCGAAACCTGATAAGGATAAACCTTCTTCTCAAAAGCACTCTTCCGGAGGGAAGAGACCGAAATACCATTTTCCACCCGGATTGTCTGTCCATTCATGGCAGAAGAGAGACAAAATAAGAGACACAACAGCCATACACAGTTTTTCTTTTTCATAATCTATTATCATTTAGTGACAAAGATTAAACGGGTATAAATGACTGTGCGTATACTGATTTTCTTACTTTGTACATAAACAGCCTCATGCTGAAGCAACAGGATAGATTATTGAATGAAAGTCTCTCATCACAACGTATTCCTCAACACCCGCCTCATCACCGCCTCGCGCAGGTTGCGAGCGACGGGAATCTTATGGCCGGAGATATGCAGCATGTTTCCTTCTATCAGGTCGATGCGGGCGATATTTATAATATAGGATTTATGGGATTGCAGGAACGTGTCTTCGGGAAGGGAAGCCGCTATGTTCTTCATCGTAGAATGCACCAGCGTCCTGCCCGCAGGGGTGTAAATACAGACATAGTTCTCAACCGCCTCGACAAACAGGATTTCTTTCAGATAAATCTTCTTCATCAGCTTATCACTTTTCACAAAGAGATAAGGATCATCGCCGGCGGCAGGAACTTCCTTTTGCAACGCGGCATGTACCTTGTTCACCGCTTTCAGGAAACGCTCGAATGAGATCGGTTTGAGCAGGTAGTCGGCGACATCCAGTTCATATCCTTTCAGGGCATACTGCTCATAGGCGGACGTGATGACCACTTTCGGAGGATTCGCCAGCGTGGAAAGCAGGTCCAGACCGGAGAGGTAAGGCATCTCGATATCCAGAAAAAGCAAATCGGGCTGCTGCTCCTTCAACAAGGTGTTCAACTGGATCGCATCTTCGCATACGCCTGTCAGGGTAAGGAAATCCACCTTCTCCACATACGACTGCAAACCTTTCCGGGCAACCGGTTCGTCATCTGTTATCACACAATTTATATTCATAAGGCATCGATTTCTATCATGAGTTTTACGGAATACAATTCCGGTTCTTTCTTAATGACGAGACTGTACTTTTCAGGATAGAGAAGCTCCAACCTCCGTTTCAGGTTTTCCAGCCCGATCCCCTTTTTCCCTGACGGAGAAGGCGGAAGAGGAGGCAGACTGTTCGTAATCTCAAACAGGATTTTCCCAGCCTCATCCGTCATACGGCAATCGATCCGGTAGTCACCGCCCACATATTTAAAGGCATTCTCCACCAAAGGCAGAAACAATAGCGGATAAACCGGTTGTTCACAGAGCGAAGGAGAGAAAGAGACGTTCAGCGTCAACCGCTCGCTCATCCGCAGCTTCTGCATATTCATATAGGTACGCAGATAGTCGATCTCTTTCTGCACCGGGACTTTCTGGCTTCCTCCGTAGAGCTGGTAACGCAGCAGGTCGGACAGCATTTCGATCGTCCGCCGGGGAGCTTCGTTCGTCTCGTCGATCTGGAAATAAACCGTATTCAAAGCGTTGAACAGGAAATGCGGATGATACTGGAAACGCAGGAACTTCAATTCCATCTCCAACTGATCCACCTTAATCTTTTCCAGCTGCAAGATCCGGTTCTGCAACTCTTTCTCCATCTTCCCACTACGGAGCAGGATGTAATACATGAAAAGAAGAGGGATATAAATCACATCGGCTATAACATAATCGACCCAGGTGTTTCCCAAATGCAGAAGCCCGACATGATCACCGACAAATATAAGCAGGTTAACCATCACAAACAACTTGAGAAACGTTAAGAAGTACTCGGCAGCCGGGGACAGGTTCAACCGGGGCTTAACCTTATCGAGGAAGTAGCGGCTTTCATAATCAAAGACATAACACATAAAGACCGTTACCGCCAACGCCTGCAGATGAAACCGCATCGAATTAGCCCAAAACGCTTCATTCTTCGCCAAGTCGGTCGTCAACCGGATGAAGTTGAACATCACGATTCCTAAAAATAACGGATATAAACGGGGTAATATCTTCATGCCTGCTCTTGTTATTTCCTACAAATTTATTCTTTTACTCTCATCTACGCTACTTTTCCGGCGGGATTCTTTCACTTCGTAGCCTTTACTGAAACGATAGGTGAAGGAGATGCCGATCTGGGTATTGTCCTGCCGTTCATTGGTAAAAGCCTGCTGCCCCGGCACCGTCAGCATCATCTTCTCCCGGTAGGAATGGAAAATGTCGCGGGCGAACAGGCGGATCGTACCGTTATTCTTCAATACCTTCTTCCTGATACCTCCGTCAACCTGCCAGATCGGGCTTAGCGTGGCTTGTCCGGCCGCCATCTTGCCGTTGTAAGAGCCGGACAGCTCCATGCTCCATCCTTTCCCGAAATCGAGTTGGTTCGTAAGACCGGCGATCAGGCTCGCCCGCTTGTTGACCTGCTCGCCGGTGGCATTCGCCCAACGATAGTGGTTATAGACACAGGCCACGTTCGCATTCACCGTCCAGAAAGAGGTCAGGGGGAGATTGCCGGTATAAATGCGCGGTCCGAGACTGGTTCCCGTAGACAGGTTCATCGGCGTGACATACACCTGCCTGTTGTCTTTCTCGAAAAAGCTTTTCACGATCACATCATGTGTGCGGGAATAGAGAAAGCCGGCCCGGAACAGGTTCTTATAGATAAAAGTCAGTTCCAGATGATCCGACTTCATCGGCTTGAGTGCCGTGTTCCCCTGTTCAAAGGTATAGTCGTCGAAGATATAGACAAAAGGATTCAGGTCTCCATAGTTGGGCCGGACGATCCGCCTGCCGTAAAAGAGGGACAGCTTGTTTTGCCGGAATGCATATTCGAGCAACAAAGAAGGAAAGAGATTCGTATAGCGGCTGGTGAAGGAAGAGTCTATCTGTGCCTCCCCGCCTGTCAAGCGCCCGTCTATGCGCGTATTCTCCACACGCAGCCCCGCCCGGATATAAAAGGGCTTGAAAGTCGCACCGCACTGGATATAGCTGGCGTTTATGTTTTCATCATATACGAAATGCTGGCTCAGGGCTTCATTCGGCACCCAGCCGTCTCCTTTGTTATCCGCATACGACGCCTCGTTGTCGATCGAGATGAAAGAGAATTTGGCGCCTGCCTCTAACTCCCATTTCCCGGCAAAAGGCAAGGTAAAGTTCACCTGTCCGGTATAGAGGTTGATTGCGCCCGGGACATCTCCCTTTACGGAATCCACCCGTCCGGGCCGGTTTTGCGAAGAGCTATGCAAGTCCAGGTTATCCGTATAGCCGAAATGGAGATAATCAAAGGAAGCATCCAGCACCTTCCCTGCCGTATCTAACTGGTGAGTTAGGTTGACTCCAGCAGTGAAGTTCTTCTTTTTCCGGTCCTCCACATTCGAGGTGTGGAGCATGGAGTCGGGCGACGCAGAAGAAGGAGCGCTGAAATAAGTAACCATATCGCCCGGCATCCGGCTCTGATGCAGATTGCCGTTCGTGTACACCCCGACTACGGTACGCGCGGAGGCAAAGAAATCGATTCCCGCCCGGTAATAATGGGAGGTATAAGGATATTTGCGGTAGGAATCCTGCCGGACGGACAGCTCCACCTTGTCCGGTTCCCGCAGGTCGGTAAAGAGGCGGTCTATCTGAAGCTCGTTGCAATCCGTCCCTTGTGAATAGGAATAAGTCAGGTAAAAGTTAAACAAGCCCTCGCGCCTGTTCATCGACAGACTTCCGTTCCCGACGCCATACTTCCCCTGCCGGAAACTGCCGTTAGCCGTCAGGTTCATGCCCCGTAGCCGCATCTTCTTCGTCCGGATATCGATCAGCCCGGCATTACCGCTCGCGTCGTAGCGGGAGGACGGGTGCGTGATCAGATCGATCTTTTCCGCTGTTGCCGCCGGAGTAGATTTGAGCAAGGTGACCAGCTCCTGTCCGGAAAGATACGTCTGTTTCCCGTCCATCAGGACGTTAATGCCGCTTTGCCCGTTCAGGTAAATCTTCCCGTCATTACTGATCATGACGCCCGGAAGCATTTCCAACACTTCATACAGGCTGCCCTGCCCCCGTGCCACAGCCGACTCGATATGATAGGTCATCTTGTCCGCCTTAATCGTCACGACCGGCACTTTCGCCGTAATAACAATTTCCTCGATCTTCTGATCCGCAATCGTGTCCGTCTGGGCAAGAACGCCCGTGCCTGCGCATCCCACCAGTAGGAATATCCCCATAAAAAAGCCTCTGTTCATCTCGTTTTTATTTCAAAACTACACTCCCAAAGGCTCCCTGTCAAATTATTATGACCAACGGTCCGGATTGGTTGACGAACGGTTTAATAGACTTTAATTTGCTGAGTAAAAGAAATACACCAACTTTGTTTATATAATAATTGAATGAAGATTTAATGGGGTGTTTCGTATTTGTGATATAGCGTCAGGAGTACCTGTTTCCCCTCTCGAGAGGGGATAAGGGGTGTGTTATCTTTCTGTCTATCAAAG
>URZO01000012.1 GCA_900552465.1 uncultured Parabacteroides sp.
GGCCCATCTCCGCCTGGAGTGAGCCTCCATTCGGGAAACCCGCTGTTGACAAGCCCCTCGATCGGACGTACAATAGGTAGGGAATTCCGGTTCCATTTTTCGTCTTCTTTCACAAAATACGTTTAGGAGTGGAATTGACATGGAAGAGAAGAAGTATACTTCGCTGATCCGCCTGCGCATGTCCGCGAAGGACGCACACTATGGCGGCAACTTGGTGGACGGCGCGCATATGGTGCACCTGTTCGGCGATGTGGCCACCGAGTTGCTGATCCAGTGTGACGGCGACGAGGGCCTGTTCTGTGCCTACAACAACATTGAGTTTAAGGCCCCGGTCTACGCCGGCGACTTCATCGAGGCCTACGGTGAGATCACCCACATCGGCAACACCTCCCGCAAGATGAAGTTTGAGGCCCGCAAGGTGGCCGTGCCCCGCCCTGACATCAGCGACTCCGCCGCCGATTTCCTGGCTGAGCCCATCGTGGTGGCCGTGGCCGAGGGTACCTGCGTGACCCCCAAGAAGTGCCAGCGCATCCCTCACTAAGTCCTTCCATACATCCAAAAAGCAGCCCTGTCCGCCCTGCGGACGGGGTTGCTTTTTTGCGGCAGGGGGGCCGCACAAATTCCGCGTTGTCACCGCCCGGCCCTTGTGCTATAATACCACTATACTTTACCGCGTAAAATTGCGAAGGAGATTTTACTTATGCGCAGCGACAACGTGACGAAGGGCGTGGAGCGCGCCCCCAACCGCTCCCTGTTCTACGCCCTGGGCTACACCAAGGAGGAGCTGGAGCGCCCCCTCATCGGCGTGGTGTGCTCCTACAACGAGATCGTCCCCGGCCACATGAACCTCGACAAGATCGCCGAGGCCGTCAAGGCGGGCGTCCGTGCCGCCGGAGGCACTCCGGTGGAGTTCCCCGCCATCGCCGTGTGCGACGGCATCGCCATGGGCCACATCGGCATGAAGTACTCCCTGGTCACCCGGGATCTCATTGCCGACTCCACCGAGGCCATGGCCATCGCCCACCAGTTCGACGGGCTGGTGATGATCCCTAACTGCGACAAGAACGTGCCCGGCCTGCTCATGGCCGCCGCACGGGTGAACGTCCCCACCATCTTCTGCTCCGGCGGCCCCATGCTGGCCGGGCGGCTGGAGGACGGACGCCGCTCCTGCCTGAGCCACATGTTTGAGGCGGTCGGGGCCTATAAGGCTGGCAGGCTGGACGAGGCGGGCGTGGAGGACTATGAGAACAACGCATGCCCCACCTGTGGCTCTTGCTCCGGCATGTATACCGCCAACTCCATGAACTGCCTCACCGAGGCCATCGGTATGGGCCTGCGGGGCAACGGCACCATCCCTGCCGTGTGGTCGGCCCGGCTGCGCCTGGCCAAGCATGCCGGTATGCAGATCATGGAGCTGGTGGCGAAAAACATCCGCCCCCGGGACATCATGACCCCCGCCGCCTTCCACAACGCCGAGACAGTGGACATGGCCCTGGGCTGCTCCACAAACACCATGCTCCACCTGCCCGCCATCGCCCACGAGTGCGGCATCGAGCTGGATCTGGATCTGTCCAACGAGATCTCCTCCAAAACCCCCAACCTGTGCCATCTTGCCCCCGCCGGGGATACCTATATGGAGGATCTGGAGGGCGCGGGCGGCGTGTACGCCGTCATGAAGGAGCTGACGAAGAAGGGCCTGCTGGACACCAGCGTGCTCACCTGCACCGGAAAGACCCTGGCCGAGAACCTGGAGGGCGTGGTCAACCGCAACCCTGAGCTGATCCGCCCCATCGAGAACCCCTACTCCGCCGACGGCGGCATCGCCGTGCTCAAGGGCAACCTGGCCCCCGAGGGCTGCGTGGTGAAGCGCTCCGCCGTGGCCCCTGAGATGATGCTCCACACCGGCCCCGCCCAGGTCTTCAACTCCGAGGAGGAGGCCATCGAGGCCATCTACGCCGGGAAGATCGTCCCCGGCGACGTGGTGGTGATCCGCTACGAGGGCCCCAAGGGCGGCCCGGGTATGCGTGAGATGCTCAACCCCACCTCCGCCATCTGCGGCATGGGGCTAGGCGAGTCGGTGGCCCTCATCACCGACGGCCGCTTCTCCGGCGCCACCCGCGGGGCCTCCATCGGCCACGTCTGCCCCGAGGCCGCCCAGGGCGGCCCCATCGGCCTGGTGGAGGAGGGGGACATCATTTCCATCGACATCCCCGCCTGCAAAATCGAGCTCCAGGTGGACGAGGCCACCCTGGCCGCCCGGCGTGCCAAGTGGATCTGTCCCGAACCCAAGATCAAGACCGGCTATCTGGCCCGGTATGCAAAACTGGTCACCTCCGCCGCCCGGGGCGCCGTTCTGGAATAACCAAAAGCTCCCTCGGGGTCAAACCCCGAGGGAGCTTTTGATTATAGTTCCGGAGTGTTGTTGCCGTAGGGGCTCTGGTAGCCGCCTGGGCCGTTGTTCTCCCGGTAGGAGAGGGAGCCATGGGTCACCCAGTCGTAGAAGTTGGCCTCCGTGCCGTTCATGTAGGGGTTGAGCCACAGGCTGAACGCCCCCGCAGCCACCGTACCCAGCAATGTGCCCAGAGCGGGGCTGAACAGCGTGCCCAGGCCGATCCCCACCAGCTCCACCAACGCCACCAGGAGGAGCCAGCCGAAAAAGGACCAGTCTAAAATGAACAGCTCCCCCTTCCACCCCTTCATCGCCTGCTTGCTCTGAGTGATGGATTCCAATGCGCCCATCTCGGGGTGATCCAGCAGAAAATAGGTGGCCAGGCGGTAGCGGTAACTGAAAATGACCATCATCACCATACCGCCGATGAGCAGAAGGATGGCCAGCATCATCAGCCCCATGCTCCCCAGCAGGGCGGCAAGGATCATCACCACCATATAGGGCACCATGAACAGCAGGCCCCACAGGCTGAGGAAAATGGAGGTCAGCAGACTGACCAGAATAGCCCGGCCCAGGGCTGCAAAGCCGTCAAACAGCCGCCGGTAGCCCGGCTGCTCCCCCCGCGCCATCCGCAGGGCGTAGGATGCATAGCCGAAGTTCATCACCCAGAAGTATACATTGAGCAGCAGCGAAACCAGCATATACACTGCCACCATACCGGGCGACAGCAGACTCTTGAAGATGAACATCGGGTCGTAGGCCCCGTCCAGCAGGTACAGATATGCCGTATAGAGCGCATCATAGATCGGGTTTGTCAGCACAAGTCCCACCAGATAGCTCACTCCAGTGGTCAACAGGACAAAGACCAGGGTCACCAGCATGGGGTTGGGGTTGGTATTCCGCATGGCTGCCTTGGCCAGCCGTTTCGCCTCGGGTCGGTTGAAGCCCATCGCGATCCCTCACATTCTCATTTTATTTGTGAAGATATCATATCATACCGCTAGACTGATTGCAAGGCCGGCAGCTCCATCCAGATCCGCACGCCTCCCGCCCGGTTCTCCGCCCAGCAGGTCCCCCCGTGGGCTGCTGCCGCCGTCCTGACAATGGCCAGCCCCAGCCCCGTACCCCCAGTAGTGCGGCTGCGGGCCGCATCCCCCCGGTAGAATGGCTCAAACAGGTGGGCCAGCTCCCGGGTGGTGAGACTGGGGCCGTCGTTGTCCACCGCCAAGCGGAGCCAGCCGCCTACCCGTTCCAGCCGCACCGACACCGCGCCCCCCTCCGGCGTATACCGCAGGGCATTGGAGGCCAGGTTTTCCACCGCGCTCTCCAGCCGTGCCCGGTCGCCGAATACCTGTCCAGGCTCCAGATTCAGCTTCAGGTGGAGCCCCTTTCGCTCCAGTGGGAGGGCCAGCCGGTCAAAGACCGCCCGCACCAGGGCGTCCATCGCCAGCACCTCCCGGTGCAGCGCCCCGCCCTCCTCCATGCGGGAGAGCTCCAGCAGGCTGCCCACCAGAGCGGCCATGCGGTCGCTCTCGTCCAGCACCACATCCAGGTATTCCCCCCGCCGGGCCGGGGCAATGTCCTCCCTCAGCGCCTCCGCGTGGGTGCGGAGCACCGCAAGGGGGGTCTTCAGCTCATGGGCCGCCGCCCGGGTGAAGGCCCGTTCCCGCTCCAACGTTTCCCGCTGGCGGCGGTCCGTAAAGACGGCCATGCCCACCGCTGCCAGCAGCGTGAGCACTGCTGTGGGCCCCTGCCCCCTCAGGGCTACACGCAGAGGATTGCAGGTATATGCGGTGGCGACGATGATCTCCCCATCACTCATGGGGGCGCACTCACTGCCGTCAGACGATATGGAAACACGGCTCGTTGTGGGGGTGTCGCCGCCCAGCAGCGCATCCAGGCTTGTCTCTGCCGCCCGGAAGGTTTGTAACAGCTCCCGTGGGGAGGCCGACACGCCTACCAACGCAGAATTCAACTGAACCCCGTCGAACCGGAGCGTAACTAACTCCCTACCGTCGAAAAATCCGCTGTCAGTGTCCACCAAGGTGATCTCCCGGTCAGCATAGCAGTAGGTGAGCCTCTGAGGATAGATGACCTCCCGCTTCTCGTCCACCACCCCCACCACCTCGCAGTAGAGTCCCCCGGTCTCCAGCTCCTCATAGAATCCACCGGCTGTGCCAAAAAAATTTCCAAGGCCCGGTTCGGCCCGCAACCGCTCAGCCAGCGAGAGCTGTTCTTCCTCGCTCAGCACCGGGTCCAACAGAAGGCTCCAGGTATAAACCCCCGTCCCAATGGGACTGGCTGTCCCCATAGCCATGGGCCGCCGGGCCAGCTCCCTGCCCCTACGATCATACACCCGTGTCTGCGTGATACCGCCGATGGAATACAGCGGCTCTTCCATCAGCCGCCAAGTCAAAATCACCGGCTTTTTTTTCTCCGCCGCAGATCCATTCCAGATCTCGGAATACTGGTACTCCACAGACCACCGGTACGACTGCATAGATGCCCCCATGCGTGCGCTCTGCCCCTCGGAATTGAGCCACAGCAGCACCAGCATCATCCCAAGCCAGAGGGCTGAAAACATTGGAAGCGTCCCTTTGAACAACCGTCTAATCCGCCCCATGCTGCTCCCCCTCCAGCTTGTAGCCTACCTTGAAGACCGTCCTGATCTGTTTTCCCGCCGGGCCGAGGGCGGCGCGGAGGACCTTGATCCGGCCGTCCACCGCCCGGTCTCCCCCCTCGAAGTCGATGCCCCACACCTTGTCCAGAAGCTGCTCCCGGCGGAGCACCTGGCCCTTGTTGCGCATCAGGCAGAGCAGCAGCTCGTACTCTCTGGGCGGGAGGGCCACCAGACGGCCGCCCACCGTGCAGGCCCGGCGGCCCGGCTCCAGGGTGATCGCCCCGCAGGCGAGTGTCTCCGCGCCCCCTCCCCGGCTGCGGCGGATAAGCGCCTCGGTTTTGGCCAGCAGCACCGCCAGGGAGAAGGGCTTGGTCACATAGTCGTCCGCCCCCAGGGCATACCCCCGGAGCACATCCTTCTCTCCCCCCAGGGCAGTGAGAAACAGAATGGGCACGCCGCTGCCCTCCCGCACCGCCCGGCAAACTGCAAATCCGTCCAGGTTGGGCATGAGCACGTCCAGCAGCACCGCGTCATAGTCCCGCTCCCGCAGCCGCTCCAGGGCCTCCTCTCCGTCCTTTGCCAGCGCACAGGTCAGCCCGTGGGCGGTAAAGTAGTCCCGGATGATGGTGCGCAGACGCGCCTCGTCCTCCGCCACCAGAATGTGCGCCTCCACGGCTGTCCCCCCTTTCCATGACAGTATAGCACACAGATGTGCCGAACGGATGCCGAAGGCCCCGGAGCTTTGCTCCGGGGCCTTCGGTGCCCATCAGCCCCTGTGCAATCGGAGTACTGACTGCAATCTTTCCTTCTTTCAGGTTCGCTTCCGAATCAGAAACCAATGTATATGTCATAACTGCATTATTCTTCGTATTCTTGATCTTCACCTTGTTCAGAATCTGAACTTCGTCAGTCTGCACACGAGTTTCGTCTATCAGGCGAGCATTGGAGATCAGTCCTTTCAACTGAGCAAGTTTCGCCTCCATGATACCTTGTGCTTCTTTTGCAGCGTCATATTCTGCATTTTCAGACAAATCACCTTTGTCACGGGCTTCTGCAATCTGGGCAGATATTTCCGGACGCTTTACGGTTTCCAGATAATTGATTTCAGATAAAATCTTATCATAACCATCTTTCGTCATATAGCTTACTGCCATACTAAATCCTCCTATTTCTTTAAAATGTTATTATTGATTACCACATAATAAAAAAAGAATCCCGACCAACAACTTGGCCGGAACTCCTCTTTCTCATATTTTCAGACTTTGCAAAGATAAGCGATCTTTTTAATATCAACAACCTTTACAAAATGCTTTATAACATATAAATCTGAATGTTAGCAACCGTACCTTAAAGTACAGCTTTCACATCCGCTTCCAGTTTTCTCACATCGTCGACACGCTTAACCAGATTTCCTTTGCGGTCAAGAATGAAAATTGCGGGCAGTTGCTTTACGTTGTATAGACCTGCCACCTGGGAATAGACAGATTGCGGGTCACGAACACAAACCCACGGTAAGTTAGAGGCTCCGTTTCTCCAGAAATGAGAATCGCTATCCAAAGACACCTGATAGATTTCAAGCCCCCGGTCGTGATATTTTGTATACAAATCACCCAATGTCATATTCAATGCCGGTGACCACTCTGTCTGGTAAGCGGTAAAGTTTATCAAAACAACTTTACCCGAAACGATATCAGAAAGCTTCGTCATTTCTCCACGGGTATCAGGCAGTTCGATATCCAGGAAGGATATTTCTTTGGTTTCCACATTGCTATAGTCAACTGGCCGCTGGGCACGCAGCACCTTCATCGACTGTAAAGTCAGGTTATAGAGGTGTTTGGAACGCGGGCTTTCCGGATAATAATGGTCATAGCTGGTAGCAACGGCACCATAGGCTTTTACATCATTCCGATCGTACAGGTCAAAGAACAACAAGCCGTCGATCTGCTGAAACAGTGCAAAATAAGCAGCCGTAGACATCGGAGCCGAATAAATATATTTACGGGCAACTTCCTTATAAGCATCGGCGGCGGCCAACACTTTGGAACGGTAAGTCGTATCCGAAATCATCTTATCTTCATAATCTTTACGCAGACGGCTGATAGCCTGGTTCGCATCCAATTGTGCCAACGTTATCGCTTTGATCGCTTTTGAGTTTTCAGAGCCTTCCACCGAATAGGATGTTGCAAATGCACCGGCATCCGCCACAAAGGAAACCGTCTCTGTCGAATCTACAGAGAAATTGATCCACTGGTTATTCAAACGCAAACGATAAAAATCAGGATACTCCGGACGTTTCTCCGTAAATTTGAACTTCCCTCCGGGAGCCAGTTTGATTGAGTCAAGCGTCACGACATTCGATATTCCGACATTTTCTAAATACATAAGCTGACCATCCGCCCCGGAAACAACGCCCTTCACGGTAAATTCGGAAGAGTTGTTACAAGCCGAGAATAAGAACATGCACAGTCCTAATGCAGCCAACAATCGTGTGGATATTTGTTTCTTCATTTCTTTACTTCTTGTTTTAATCCGCTGCAAATATACATTAATTTACAATTGTGGCACTATTATTCGCTAAATCTTCCCGCTATTTTTCAAAAAAAGAACTTTTCTGATGTTTTTTATTTTCATTTTCACACGTTTACAGATAAACTTTCATTACATTTGCACCAATTTTTACAGATAGAAAAATAAGAAAAAGATTATGCTTAATCCAATTAACAAGACGATCGAATTGGCTGATGGAAGAACCATCACCATCGAAACCGGGAAATTGGCAAAACAGGCGGACGGTTCGGTTACCGTGCGTATGGGCAACACAGTGTTGCTGGCTACTGTTTGCGCCGCTAAAGATGCAAACCCGGGTGTTGACTTCATGCCGTTACAAGTAGAGTACAAAGAAAAATTCTCTGCATTTGGCCGTTTTCCGGGAGGTTTTACAAAAAGAGAAGGTAAGGCTTCCGATTATGAAATCCTGACTTCCCGTTTGGTTGACCGTGCCCTTCGTCCTCTCTTCCCTGATAATTATCATGCAGAGGTATATGTAAACGTTATATTATTCTCCGCAGACGGTGAAGACATGCCGGATGCATTGGCTGGTCTGGCAGCATCTGCTGCGTTAGCCGTATCGGATATTCCTTTCAACGGACCGATTTCCGAGTGTCGCGTTGCCCGTATCGATGGTAAATATGTAGTTAACCCCACGTTCTCTGAATTGGAAAAAGCAGATATTGATATCATGGTGGGTGCTACTATCGACAACATCATGATGGTGGAAGGCGAAATGGACGAAGTTCAGGAATCAGAAATGCTGGAAGCTATCAAAGTGGCACACGAAGCTATCAAAGTACAGTGCCAGGCACAGCTCGAACTGTCCGAAGCATGCGGCAAGTTGGTAAAACGCGAATACTGCCACGAAGTTAACGACGACGAACTGCGCAAGGATGTACACGAAAAATGTTATGCAAAAGCATACGCCGTTGCCACATCCGGTACTGACAAGCATCAGCGTGCCGAAGCATTCGAAGCTGTTGTTGAAGAATATAAGGCCCAGTTCTCAGAAGAAGAGCTGACCGACGAAAAGGCTGAAATGATCGGCCGTTACTACCACGATGTAGAAAAAGAAGCTATGCGCCGTGCTATCCTCGATGAAGGAAAGCGCTTGGATGGTCGTAAGACAACTGAAATCCGTCCGATCTGGATCGAGACAGACTGCCTGCCCGGCCCTCACGGTTCTGCTATTTTTACACGTGGTGAAACACAGTCATTGTCTACTGTTACATTAGGCACGAAGTCTGACGAAAAGATGATCGACGACGTACTGAATCACGGTAAAGAACGTTTCCTGTTACACTACAACTTCCCTCCGTTCTCCACTGGCGAAGCAAAAGCATCCCGCGGTGTAGGCCGTCGTGAAGTAGGTCATGGCAACCTGGCTCACCGTGCATTGAAACGTATGATTCCGACAGACTATCCTTACGTGATCCGCGTAATCTCCGATATTCTGGAATCCAATGGTTCTTCTTCCATGGCAACCGTATGTGCCGGTACTCTCGCACTGAGAGACGCAGGTGTTCCGATGAAGAAACCGGTATCCGGTATCGCAATGGGTCTGATTTCCGAGAACAAAGGTCAGAACTATGCAATCCTGTCGGACATCCTGGGCGACGAAGACCACCTGGGCGATATGGACTTCAAGGTTACAGGAACGAAAGACGGTATCACCGCTACTCAGATGGACATCAAGGTAGACGGTTTGTCATACGAAATCCTTGAAAACGCATTGGCTCAGGCAAAAGAAGGCCGTATGCACATCTTAGGCAAGATCATGGAAGCACAGCCTGAAGCTCGTACCGAGTTGAAACCGCATGCTCCGAGAATCGAAACGATGGTTATCGGTAAAGAATTTATCGGTGCAGTCATCGGCCCGGGTGGAAAGATTATCCAGGGTATCCAGGAAAAAACAGGTGCTACGATCACGATTGAAGAAGAAGACGGAGTTGGCAAAATCGAAATCTCCGGAACAAACAAAGATACGATCGAAGCTGCAATCCGTGCAATCAAAGGCATCGTTGCTGTTCCTGAAGTCGGAGAAGTATACGAAGGCAAGATCTCATCAGTAATGCCTTATGGTGCATTTGTTGAATTCATGCCGGGTAAAGACGGTCTGCTTCACATCTCTGAAATCGACTGGAAACGTCTGGAAACAGTTGAACAGGCCGGTTTGAAAGAAGGCGATACAATCTCCGTTAAGTTGGTCGATATCGACCAGAAGACCGGTAAGTTCAAACTTTCTCACAAGGTATTGCTGCCGAAACCGGAAGGTTACGAAGAACGTCCGCCGAGACCGGAAAGAGGCGACCGCGGACCTCGCCAAGACCGTGGTGACCGTGGACCGCGTCAGGATCGTGGAGATCGCGGACCGCGCCGGGAATATAGAGACTAAGGAATAATTCCTATACATTAATATAAGCCTGTCCTCATATTTGAAGACAGGCTTTTTTATGCACTGCAATCAAGAACCTTTTATCTTCTTTCCGGAACAAAGCTAATTACAAAATGAAAGGCTCAAAGGGTAAATCACACATTTGATCCAGCAAAAACCTATTAAAATAACACTTTGAGCACAATATAGGGCATAATACATTCTTTTTGTTACATATTTTGTTGTGCAAATAAAATTTATATATATCTTTGCGTCCATAGTAAGAAAAATACTATAACTTTAACTTTAATAAGATTAAGCAAGTTGAAAAATACTATAGTTCTTTCAGAACTATGTCAAAGGGAAGGGAGAAAATCTTTTTATTTATAACGTTGAATGACAATAGCCGAACTGCTTAATGTTTAATTCGTATTTAAAGTAGAAGTATTAATAATTACAAATTGCTTTTTAGTAATAGAATGTGTCTAATAGAAAGGTTTAAGTATCATATACAGTGTCTTTATATCTTAGTTCTGAAAGAACCAAGCACAATCCTATTACCTGTACAAGCATTACAAATGCACTTATTTACAAACAATTAATAACACAAAGAACAATGAAAAAGTGGACTTTTATGTTGTTATGTCTTTTTACAAGTATTAATCTTATACTTGCTCAGACGAAAAAGATTTCCGGGACAGTGGCATCTGCAGAAGATGGGGAACCTGTAATCGGGGCATCAGTTGTCGTGAAAGGCACAACAATCGGAACTGTGACAAATGTAGACGGAGGTTTTTCTTTAGAAGTTCCCTCTGATGTAAAAACCCTGATTGTTTCTTTCGTTGGAATGGAGACTCAAGAAGTAAAGATTGTACCGCAAATGAGAATCATCCTGCATTCCAGCTCGGAAACACTTGACGAAGTGATGGTCGTCGCATACGGTATAGCCAAGAAATCATCCTTTACCGGATCGGCAGACTTGATCAAGAACGAGAAACTGGAAGCCCGTACGGTAGCTAACGTATCGAAAGCACTTGAAGGAACTGTCGCCGGTATACAAACAACTTCCGGAGGCGGTCAGCCGGGCGACGGAGCCAAATTGGTTATCCGTGGTTTCGGTTCCATCAATGCGAACAATGATCCACTGTATGTACTGGATGGTGTTCCTTATGACGGTGACATCAGCGCTATCAATCCTGCCGATATCGAATCGATGTCTGTCTTGAAAGATGCATCTGCATCCGCTCTATATGGTGCCCGTGGTGCAAACGGAGTCGTTATCATCACGACCAAAAAGGGAAAATCCGGAGCTTTAAACATCAACCTGAAAGCGACATGGGGCTTCAGCTCCCGCGCATTTCCTGTTTACGATCGTGTAAATGAATCACAATATATGGAGCTGGCTTACGAAGCAGTTAAAAACAGCTATATATATACTTCCGGACTTTCAGAAGCAGAGGCATCGGAAAGAGCATTAGCCAACTACATGAGCAGATTGGGAGGAGAGCAATACAACCCGTTCAATATCGCTTCCTCCTCATTAATCGACCCCTCTACCGGCAAGATTGCAGCCAACGCCCAACTGAAATACCATGACGACTGGTTTGACGAATCTACCCGTGACAATCCGTTGAGACAGGAATACCAGTTTTCCGTAAATGGAGGCAACGACAAGACTACCTATATGTTCTCATTGGGTTACCTGGATGAGAAAGGTCTGGCAATCAATACCGGATTCGACCGTTACTCCGGTCGAATCAATGCAGACTCGAAATTAAAAAGCTGGTTAAAAGCAGGACTGTCTTCACAGTTTTCCATGACTAACCAGCAATATATGCAAACCGGAGGTACCGGTTATTACAACATCTGGTATTCTTCAACCATGGTCGCCCCTATTTATCCCGTTTACAAACGTGATGAATCCGGTAATTACCTAAACGGAGAAAAGAATTATGACTACGGAACAACCCGTCCGGCCATGAACAATATGAACTGGGTGGCAGCCTTGATGGACGATAAGCGAGAACGCAAAAGCGATAACCTGAGCGCACGTACCTATATTGAAATCGGAGACAAAAACAACGAAGCACTCGGTTTCTTCAAAGATTTCAAACTGACTGTAAACCTGGGAGCAGACTACCGCAACATGAACCGCCTGGTATACCAGAATCCGGATGAAGGTAATTCGGCTGCCGTAAACGGAACAAGCGAACGCACGAGCGAACGCATGTTAAGCTTCACGTTCAACCAGTTGCTCAACTACAACCGCGCCTTCGGCAAACATAACCTGGATGTCCTGGTCGGGCACGAATACTATTCGTACGACAATCTGTCTGTCTACGCTGCACGCCAGAACTTTCCGTTCTCCGGCATTTACGAACTGGCTAATGGTTCTACGATCACAGACGGGACTTCATACAAAGACACCTACAAGATCGAATCCTTCCTGAGCCGTATCACTTACGACTTCGACGACCGCTTCTACCTGTCGGGCAGCTACCGTACAGACGGTTCTTCCCGTTTCTATACCGACAGTCGTTGGGGTAACTTCTGGTCAGTCGGTGGAGCATGGAGAATTTCACAGGAAGCGTTCATGGAAAACACAAAAGGCTGGTTAAACAACCTGACACTGAAAGCAAGCTACGGTATGCAGGGCAACGACAATATACTCGACCAGGACAGCTATGCCGACTACTACGCATGGCAAGGACTATATGACATGACATACCCGAATGCCAACCTTTCCGGTGCTTTCCTCGTTTCACTTGAGAACAAGGAACTGAAATGGGAAAAGAACAAAAACCTGAACGTCGGTATCGAAGCCAATATGTTCGATTCCAGACTAAGTGTATCAGCCGAATTTTATGTAAAGAATACATCCGACCTGCTTCTGCTCCGCCCGATGCCGACCGCAACAGGCTTCAACGGTTATTATGACAACATCGGCGATATGCGTAACACAGGTGTCGACCTGACGTTTAGCGGAGACATCATCCGTAACGATAAATTCACCTGGAGCTCTTCTTTGCTACTCAGTACATTCAAGAACAAAATCACGAAACTGAGCGACAATGGTTCGGACCAGATCATTTCAAGTTCCACAATCCTGAAAGTAGGCGAACCCATCAACTCTTTCTATTTGCCGAAAACAGCCGGCGTAGACCCGGAAACCGG
The DNA here is from genome assembly GCA_900552465.1 of uncultured Parabacteroides sp. GTDB lineage: Bacteria > Bacteroidota > Bacteroidia > Bacteroidales > Tannerellaceae > Parabacteroides. Next base: position 13,108 of record URZO01000012.1, read on the forward strand.
GCTGATGCAATACTGGATACCGGGAAAAGACGAAAATGGCAACGAAGTAATGGAATTGACTACCGACTATAGCAACGCAACAGCAAACGGACGCCAGATCTGCGGCAGCCGCGTTCCTGACCTGACAGGTAGTTTCAGCAATAGCTTCCGCTACCGTGACTTCGACCTGTCCATCCTGACAACCTTCTCTATCGGCGGAAAGATTTACGATACGACCTATGGCACTTTGATGGACATGAGAAACCTGGGATATACATGGAGCGTCGACATGCTGGACAGATGGCAGAAACCGGGCGACATAACAGATGTTCCCCGCCTGCAGGCAGGACGGAACAGCCAGTTTGACGACAGACTCCTGTTAAACGCATCCTATTTCTCGCTGAAGAACGTCAACCTCGGTTACAATCTGCCGAAAAAATGGATGAGATCCGCAGGCATGGACAATGTCCGCATATTCGCAACCGGCGACAACCTCTTCCTGATTTCATCCAAGAAAGGTATGGACCCGCAGTATAACTTTACCGGTACGCAAGATTACCGTTATGCACCGATCAGAACAATTTCTTTAGGTGTCGATATTAAATTCTAAAAACAATTACGAACATGAAAAAGATAGGAATAGCTATATTATCCAGCCTGATGCTGGCCAACATGACCTCCTGTGATCTGGACACAAATCCGACCGACAAAGTGAGCAGCGAACAAATGCTCTCGACCGTAGACGGAGAAATGGCTGCCATGAACGGGATCTACCGCGCATGCTACCGTTACGAATGGTCAGGATATGAGACTGAGAACTTCGGTATCTGCGCCCACAACCTGATGGACGAATTAATGGGAGAAGATTTCATCCAGCACGAGCCGGGTTCATACTGGTTCGCTTACGATTACTACTACTGGATACGGACGGAAATCAACAACAAGAGCGACCGTCCTTACGGGCTGTGGAACTTCTACTACCAGATGATCAACAACGCCAACAACATATTGGCTACCATTGATGACGCAGAAGGAGACGACCGACTACGCCTGAATGTAAAAGCACAGGCGCTGACCATGCGTGCTTTCTCTTATTCCCGCCTGATCTGCTATTACCAGCGGACATACGTCGGACACGAACAAGATCCCGGCGTTCCCCTCTACCTGGAGCCGACAACGAGCCAGACCGAAGGGAAAGGACGAGGAACAGTAGAAGATGTCTATACGCAGATCAACAAGGATCTCGACGAAGCCATCCAGCTTTTCAAGGATGCAGACATGAGCCAGGAACACATTTCCCACATCGACCTGTATGTGGCCTACGGCATCAAATCGCGCGTAGCCCTGGTACAGAACAAATGGGAAGATGCCTTGAGTGCAGCTTCAGCCGCATTGGAAAAACCGGGATTGACATTGATGGATAACAAGACCTTGACCAGCGGATTCAACAGCACAGCCAACTCCGAATGGATGTGGGGAGCCGAAGTCATCGAATCGCAGGGAACAGGCTGGGCCTCCTTTTTCAACCTGATGGATGCGACAGCCAGTGGTTATGCCGAAAACGCACGTATGTGCTGTAGCAGCTGGCTGTATGCCATGATGGACGACGACGATGTCCGTAAAGCCTGGTTCGTAGCTCCCATGCCTGCGGAAGAGGAAGAAGAGACAGGCCAGAAACTTAGTTATTGCCAAAAGAAATATCAAGTTAAATCCAGTTCTTCCTGGACTGCCGACTACCTGTATATGCGCGGTGCGGAAATGTACCTGAACAAGGCCGAAGCACTTTGCCGCTTAGAACGTTATGCCGAAGCACGCGCTACATTGAAAGAACTTTGCGAACCTCGTTATTCGCCAAGCAGTTTCGACGCACGCCTGGCAAAAGTATCGGACAGTAAAGAACAGACATTAAAATCGTCCGAAAGCATGGATGTCAATACCTTGATGGACGAGATCCTGCTGCAACGCCGTATCGAACTTTGGGGAGAAGGTTTCCGCGTACTGGACATCGAACGCCTGAAAGCTCCGATGGTACGTGACTATGCAATGCCGGAAGACAACAACCACAACGAATATGCCATCTTCGATCTGGAAGCAGATTCCTGGGAACCGATTATGATGTTGCCAATGTCAGAATTTGATGCCAATCCGAACTTGGATCCAAGCACAGACCAGAACCCATAACAACATTTATGACATCGGAAGACACACTCCGGTGAAAAAAGAGGCGACATCCGGTGTGATACCAGGTGCCGCCTTCTTTATAATACAATATAGACAAAAGTCTTACTTACCGCAAGTGCAACGCGGCTTAATCTGTTTGAAGAAATCATTGCCCTTGTTATCAACCAGGATAAACGCAGGGAAGTCTTCCACTTCGATCTTCCAGATAGCTTCCATACCCAATTCAGGATATTCCACACATTCGATGCTCTTGATATTATTCTGTGCCAGGATAGCAGCCGGACCACCGATACTTCCTAAATAGAAACCGCCATATTTCTGGCAAGCATCCGTCACCTGCTGGCTGCGGTTGCCTTTTGCCAACATGACCATGCTACCGCCATGACTCTGGAACAGACCGACGTACGAGTCCATACGGCCGGCAGTCGTCGGGCCCATAGAGCCACAAGCCATACCAGCCGGAGTCTTAGCCGGACCAGCGTAATAGATAGGATGATCTTTGATATACTGAGGCAGGTCTTCACCGCGGTCCAAACGTTCTTTCAGTTTAGCGTGAGCGATGTCACGGCCTACGATAATCGTACCGTTCAACGACAGACGGGTTGCAACCGGATATTTATCCAATTCTTTCAGGATATCAGCCATCGGCTGGTTCAGGTTGATCTTAACAGCATCGCCTTCACCTGCCTGACGCAATTCTTCAGGGATCAGTTCGCCGGGATGGCTGTCTAACTTTTCAATCCAGATACCGTCTTTATTGATCTTACATTTCACGTTGCGGTCTGCCGAGCAGCTTACACCCAGACCAACCGGACAGGAAGCGCCGTGGCGGGGCAGGCGGACGATACGGATATCGTGTGCCAGATACTTACCACCGAACTGTGCACCCAAACCGATCTTGTGAACTTCAGCTAAAACTTCTTTTTCCAGTTCAATATCACGGAAAGCGCGGCCATATTCATTACCCGTCGTAGGCAAGCTGTCGTAATAATGAGTAGAAGCTAACTTCACCGTCAGCAAGTTCTTCTCGGCAGAAGTACCGCCGATAACCACTGCGATATGATAAGGAGGACATGCAGCCGTACCCAATGTCTTGATCTTTTCGATGATGAACGGAACCAAAGTGCCCGGATTCAGAATCGCTTTTGTTTCCTGATACAGATATGTCTTGTTGGCAGAACCGCCGCCTTTCGTTACGCACAAGAAATTATATTCCATGCCTTCGGTAGCTTCGATGTCGATCTGGGCCGGCAGGTTACACTTTGTGTTTACCTCGTCGTACATATTCAGCGGAGCATTCTGCGAGTAGCGCAGGTTTTCTTCCGTATATGTCTTATAAACACCCAAAGACAATGCTTCTTCGTCGCAGTAGCCGGTCCACACCTGTTGTCCCTTCTCGCCGTGGATAATAGCCGTACCGGTATCCTGGCAGAAAGGCAGAACGCCTTTGGCAGAAACTTCAGCATTGCGCAGGAAAGTCAACGCTACATATTTATCGTTATCACTTGCTTCCGGGTCGCTCAGAATCTTAGCTACCTGTTCGTTGTGCGAACGGCGAAGCATAAAAGAGACATCACGGAAAGCAGCGTTAGCCATTGCCGTAAGACCTTCTTTTGCTACTTTCAGGATCGGTGTTCCTTCAAACTCGGAAACCGAAACATAATCTTTTGTAAGCAGATAATACTCTGTTGTATCCGGGCCCAATGGGAATGGAGCCTGATACTTAAAAGGAGTTGTTGCCATAGCGTTTGTATTTTAATTTATAATATTGGTTTTAGAATCGTATCCTTGAACGGACTGACAAACTTAAATAAAAATCACGAGATTCGGCAGTTGTTTACCTTTATAAAATCGGCATATCCGATTTATTTTAAAAATTAAAAGATTTACTCTCCTAATATAATCAACTTCTTCGCAGTCGTAGCCTCTTTGGAGTTATTGGTGCTGATAGCCGCCCGGTAGATATAGACGCCGGGGCGCAAACGTGCACCGGCTCCGTCGGTCAGGTCCCAAGTGACTGAATAGGCGTTGAAGAGGTCGGACGTACCGCTTTCTTCATGTTTCCAATAGAGACGGCCTGCCAGGTCATAGATCATGATGCCAACACGCATCCGGCTTTCCGGACGGTTATGTGTGATATGGAAGGTCACTTGCCCGCGTGCGGGACTTGGGGTTGCTACGACATCGACCAGATTGGGTTTCAGGCCTTCAACGACTTCGAAGGTAAAGTTTACCGTTTGGGCGTTATTCATCACATCCCAGATTTTAAACTCTCCGGTATGTATTCCCGGTTTAAGGGCCGGAATGCTGAAACCGACAAAGCCTTCTCCCGCCACCGTCGTCGAGTTTTCATAATAACTGTTCAAAACGTATGTCGTAATAGGGTTTCCGTCGATCACCAATGTAATGTCATGCCCGACACTACTTTCTGTTATGTTGATACCAGTCTCATCCCATACCTTTGCATAAAAATAGGGGGAGCTATTCACTTGTCCGCCATCGACAAAGGTCGAATCATTGAGAAATAACGCTCTTATCTCCGGTGGATTCTTATCGTCCTCAGGATTATCGGAAGTACCTCTGACCGCATAATCCATAAAAGCACCCTGCGCCTCATTACCGGTTGTTTCATCCAAAGCATACAAGCTCATTTTACCAAAGTTCTCAGTAGAATAAGAGATATCTTTAGGCACAACAAACGAGAACTCGAACTCCCCGTTGTTTACCACCCCATTTCCTTTATAGATCACATTCAGGTAGTCATTATAAGTAACCTTTCTGACGACTGTTTCACTCCCCGACTGAACCGTATTATTCCCCAAAGTCGTTACCGATGTACGATTATCAAAGACCGTTGCATACATAGTTCCATTAAAATCCGATTGCGGAGTTCCAACCGAATAGACCTTTCCTTTTACAACAACCTTATCCAAAGCCCTTAGAGTGATTGTTCCTTCCGAAACATCCTTTCCATTAACCGTGCTTACCGCCATTTGATATTTAGGATATGCAAGACGCAAAGCCGGGTCGCCGATCAAGCTGAAACCGAGCTTACGGGAAGAGGAACCCAATGCATTTTTCGTATCTTTCAAAACGCCGCCCAATGTCTCCGAGGTTCCCCGATTTTCGAATAAAGAACGAATCAACTGCGTATTAATATCATTATTCGATCCTGTATAGGCTACGCGCGTCGTGGTAAACAATGCGATACCTCCGCTTTTTTTATTCAAAAAAACCGACTCTCCTGCAGAAGTAGCAGAAGCATCGAACGGACAAAAATCACAAGTAGCCGTTATCCAGATCGGCAAGCTGGAGTAGTCCGCCTGCATAATATCATTCTGGGTAATAACTTTCTCATCGCTAAGAGCAGTCGTACCTCCATGACCAGTATAGTTGAGAAGGTATAAGCCGTCCTTTAACTTCTTCTGTATCGCCGTGTTTACATCCGGATAGGATGCTTGTCCTCCGGAAGAACTCTTTTTATAAGCATCAAAAAACACTTTGGAGACGACATAGGACGGATTCGTGTCCTCTATCATATCGGCAATTTTATTTGCATCGTTCTGATGACGGACATCAAAAGAATCAGCATTACTACCGTCATCTGCAATAAAGCAAACATTATTCTTCCAGGAACCTGCCCCGTCATTATCCATATAAGAAATAACTTTATCGACCGCAATTGTGGCCTCGGATACGGTACGGACAGGGAAACGCCCGACTCCTATACTCATTTTTTTAGAACTAAGATTAGCTAAATTGTCGGATGTATCCGGCTTATTTGCATCTTCCAGAAATGCAAAATAATCATCCACTACATACGAATAAGAATTCAACGAGTTGACAGTCTGATACGTCAGCAACATATTACTCATATCAACCGATTTCCAGGCGGAAGTAAGCTGTCGATTATCATACGAACCGTCCCCGAAGAGCAGAAGATATTTGGGAGCGTCGGCTTCCGAAGTCCGGCGGTCGTAGAACATCTTCATAAAACGACGATAGGCGGTTGCATCGGGCGTACCGCTGGAAAACTCGTTATAGATCGTTTCCGGAGTTACGACCTGGACTGTCAGGTTGTCTTTTGTCCGGTGCGCTTCAGCCAGACGCTCTGCTTGGGCGGTTAACCCGGGCTGGGCTATTATAATCATGTCTTGTTGCGTCAAAGCATGAAGATTCTGATTCTTCACTTCGCCAACCGTTACGGGCGCTTTTATCTGGGAAGGCTTTACCGCTACAAACTCACGCAATTCGGCAGAGGCGGGAATAGAGAAAGACAAGTCCGTCCCGTTCAAGGTCGTTTCCATCTGCTGCGGATTGATGCCGTCGGTAACATCAAACACCAATGTGCTTGCATCTGCGCCCTGAATAATGAAACGAGAGGCGTTCCCTCTTGCAGCAAGACTGCGGAAGAATGTATAGGCGTCATACGCTTTCAATTGCCGCTGCATCTGAAGACGGAAAAAGTTCAGGCGCACGTTCTTATGCCCGGTTGTATTATATTGAATGTCTATGCTTACCTTTTCGTTTTTATCAGCCATCCAGTTTACCGTCTCGTAGACTTCTGTCGCTACGACATATTCATCGGATGTTCTATAAAAGGTTCCTGAAATCAGCTGGTTGTTATCGACACTCATCGTAACGCCTCCCGTATTGCCGCTCGCACGTGCAATAAACGAAAGAGTGGCTTTCCCTGCATCGTTCGTAATGCCGGGAATCGTGACCGTGTAAGAGCGGGACAAGGTAGACTCGAACGAGTCGCCATACAACTCACGGCCCGAATTATTGACAGACACCACGTCGTCGTCCTTCACCATATAGTCGTCGAAGGTCGTCACCTGCAATGTCGCCCCGTCGGCAGAAGCGGCCTTTTCCATCGTCCGCCCAGCAGTCTCCTTTTCGGTCACGAAATAATACCCGTAGTTTGAATAAGGGTTATTGGTATGTTCAAATCTATATTTCGTTTCCCTGTTCTCCGTATATGAAGCATACTCCCATTTCCGCGGTCCTTTCCCATAGAACAGGAGATAATCCGCATTCTTCCACACCGCCACTTCCGGCAGGTCATCCACATAAGTCTTAGAGAAATCTTCATTGAGCGGCCAACCGCCATACCCATAGACAGCAACCTTGTCGAGGTTCGAAAAGCCCATCTTCTTCAAGTCGGCCAGCGTCAGCTTGTAGATACCATCTTCTGCCACTTGTATCTTCACCCATTTACCGGAGCTAAGCACCGATTGGGAAGCATAACGGCTACCGTCCGCCCAGGCAGAAGCCAGCAGACCGAATACAAGCAGCAGGGTATATAAGATTCTCTTCATATGTTCTTTTTCCGTGTTATCTCACAAAGAAATCCAGCAGCTTCTGCTCGCCGATATATCCCTGCAAGTGGTCGTCTATCTTGACCGGCCCCACGCCTACCGGGGTTCCGGTGTAGATCAGGTCGCCTATCTTCAGCGTAAAGAAACGGCTGACATACGCGATGATCTTGTCGACCGGGAAAAGCATATCTTGTGTGTTCCCCGCCTGTACGGTCGTCCCGTTAATATCCAGGTGGAAAGGGATGCGGTTTATATCGCCCACACGCTCCACGGGAATAAACGTCCCGAGAGCAGCCGAATTATCGAACGCTTTACTGATCTCCCAGGGCAGGCCTTGCGCACGCAATTTGCTTTGCAGGTCGCGGGCTGTAAAGTCGATCCCTACCGTCACCTCGTTGTAATAACGGTGGGCGAAACGTTCGGCAATGTTTTTTCCCAGCCGGTCTATCTTTACGACAATCTCCGTCTCATAGTGTATCTCCGAAGAGAAATCGGGTATAAAGAACGGCTTGCCGTCCTTCAGCAACGAAGAGTCGGACTTCATAAAGATAGTAGGCTCCGATAATTCTAACGAATGATGCAGCTCTTTATTGTGGGCGGCATAATTCATTCCTACGGCTATTATTTTCATTATGTCAGTGATTGATTGAATTCAAGCGATTGAACATGACGGCAAGGTGGGCGTACATGGAGGTGTTCTGCACCACGATATCCTCCGGAACGCGTATCCGGAAAGGGGTAAAGTTCCAGAGCGCCTTAATGCCTCCGGTGATGATATGGTCGGTCACTTCCTGCGCCTTATCCACCGGGACGGTGATCACACCGATTGTCGCTCCGAACTCCTTCTGCTTGGCCGGGAAATCGTCCAGATGATAAACCGGGATACCGTTGATCTGCGTTCCGGCAAGCTCCCGGCGCACATCAAAGCCGGCGACAATCTCCAACCCATACTGTTTCAGACCGGAATCCTGCAACAAGGCTGCACCCAGACTACCGACACCAAACAGGAATGCCTTATGCTGTGCCGTGAACCCTAAGAAATCTTCCAACACGTCCACCAGCGTACATATCTCATATCCCACACGTGTCTTCCCCGAAATATTCACAAAAGAGAGGTCTTTCGCCACCTGGCTGGGGTCCACATTTATCTCTTTGGCAATCTGCGTAGATGATACAAAAGTCTCCCCTCTCCCCTTCATCAACTTCAAGAAGGCAAGATACCAAGGCAGCCTCCTGAGCGTCGGCTCCGGTACTTTCCAAAGTTGTTTCATTTCATCGTTAGCCATTCGTCCATACGTATTGATGTAGCCTACAAAAGTACAATTTTTTTTCTTATTATTCTTGTTCCGCTCTTTTCAAGAAGTTTTGCAGTTGCGCTTTATCGGGCAAACAAAGCTGATAAGTCGAAACGAAGAGAGAATTATCCATTCCTGCAAGTGCATATTCAACCATTTTTTCACCCTTGCGAGTACATAACAAAATGCCAACGGGCGGATTGTCACCAGGCTGCATCTCGTTTTCCCTATAATAGGATACGTATGCATTAAGTTGACTGAGATAGCCGTGCTTAAACTCATCATTTTTTAATTCGATAAGTACATTGCAGTGCAACAAACGATTATAGAAAACAAGGTCTGCGAAATAGTAACGATCGTCTATAATCATACGTTTTTGTCTTGCCTCAAAACAAAAGCCCTTACCGAGTTCAAGCATAAACTCTTGGAGGTGTAGTATAAGACTGTTCTCCAAATTGTCTTCACTCACATAATCCTTGGTGTCTAAACCGAGGAACTCCAATGTGACCGGGTCTTTCAGTTGAAGTACGGTGGTTTGCAGCTTCGTTGTTTCAGCCAACTTAGCCATTATCTTTTCGGGTGACTTACTCAATCCGACCCTAACATGAAGATTGGTTGAAATCTGACGGCGCAATTCTTTCACACTCCAAACATTTCTGATGCACTCAAATTCATAGAAGAAGCGGATTAGAGGATCATCAACTGTTAAAAGTTCAACAATATGCGAGAAAGAAAGGCGCGTAATAATTGTATCAGAAGCAGTCATGAATTTGTCCGACGACATCGGACTTTTTGTAATAGCAGGTTCTGATACTACATCTATTTCCAAAAGAAAAGGCATTGCACTCAATTTGTCCGACAACATCGGACAAATTGCCACAATCGCTTCATTTAGCTGCGGATAAGTCAAATAGAATTTGCGTGAGTTCTTTAAAAGCGTTGTGTTTACGCCTTTGATTTTCAATTTATCAACTATACGATGCAATAACTTTTCTCCATACTGAGCGCGGTCATTGCCCTGCTGTTCATACTCTATAATATATCTACCGAAAAGCCAATTTCTAACCGTTGCAAACCTATTAACCGAATTCGCAGCAGAAGTTTGCAAGGTGGAGTGGATCAGAGAGATACACTGTGCAAGAGAATCAAAATTGAAATTCCCCAATATATTATCGTTATGTGCAACTATCTTTTCCATGTGTTAATGTAGTGCGCAAAGGTAGTAAGAAAAAAACGAAACAATTAGCATACCCTGCAACCTGTTTACGATTATTTACTACTATTTGTATTTATGCTTCTAATTTGGCAACAGCCTGTTGCCAAAAAAACCTCCCCGATACTACCGCCAGGGAGGTTTCATTTTGTGTCTGCGTTTTCTCTTCACAGGGATACTTGCAGATGAACTTTTAAATTTTTTACTTTAGTATTAATATCTACCGCCTGTTCACCCGTCGCGGGATAATTAGCCCGAAGGCTGCACGGTAAATTTAGAATTTATGATTAGAGAGACGGAGTGGTACTCCGCCTCTACCTAATGTCTGTTTTTATTTAACGATCGCTTTAACAGCTTCTTCGCCTTCAACAGCTACAACAACTACACCAGCCGGAGCAGCGATTGTTGCGTCGCTTGAAGTGATTACTGTGTTAGCAATTGTCTGGCCCAAGATGTTAGTGATAACAACTTTCTTACCAGCAGCACCTACGATCTGAACACCACCGTCAGCAGCGATAACCTTCACTTCTGATACAGAAGGAGCAGCTTCGTTAGCAGTCGGAGTTTCCTGAGTTTCCAAAGTGAAGTTGTTACCGTTAGCATAACCAGCTGCCAATGAGATAACAGTGTTAACCTGTTTTACATAATAACCAGTTGCAACATTCTGGATCTTGAATTCACCCGGAGTAGCAGTAGTCTGGAATGCAAATGCAGCACGGTTCTGAGCACCGTCTGTACCACCGATAACCATTGTATCAGCCTTAGCATAAGGAGCAACAACCAATGTATCACCTGTTGCAAACGGCTGTTTAGCCTTAGCAAATACAAGTTTAGCAGCATTTGCCTTACCATCAGCAGCCAAAGTATTCATCATATAGTAACGAGCATGTGCAATCGTATCTTCCGGAGTCAAAACGCCGGCTGTTGCCTGAGTCGTAGAAATATAATATGTCGGCATTGCAACGTTATGTGTACAAGCTGAATCGATATACAGAACAAAGTTATCAGCAGCATAAGCAGGATCAGCCTTCAGCATTGATTCACCAACGCCACGCAATACAGCAGCACCATCTACATTGGTAGTAATAGCCAAAGATGTATTGTTTACAGATTGTACTCTATAGTGACCAGTTTCTACTGATGCATACTTCGGAGCTTCCGGAACATCCAGTACGAAGTATCCAGTAGGTAATGCACTAACAGGAGAACCTACCAACAAGTCGTTAGAACCGATTACAGTCATCTGAGTTCCAAGTGCCCACAAGCTATCAGCCTTGAAACCAGAATGTAAAGTACCAATCATAGCCGTATCTGCAGGAAGGATCTGATATGCACCTTCGCAATTCTGACGGAAGACAACAGCTACAGCTGCGCTATCGGCAACAGCATTATCACCACGATCTTTAAAGTCACTCAATGCAAATGCATGATCATTCCAAACCAAATATTCTTCTACGCTATCATCTCCGTAGTTGTTAACCATCAACTGATAAGCACGACGGCTCAGACCTTCAGAAGCGTTATATTTAACGTCTTTATCTTGTCCATCTTTATCTTTTACAGCAACCAATTTGAATTCGAGAGCATCTTCAACATCAGCAATCTGACGAACATGAAGCAGTGAGTCAGCTTTGTCGGCAACTACATACAAGTTTTCAACACCACCAAATGCAGTAAAACGCAGGCGAACTGCCAAGTTGTCCAATTCTTCAGCTGTGAAGTGTTTGTAACCCAGATAAGTGTCTTCTTCGTCTACATCAGCGATCGGTTTGATAACCAATGTTTCTTCACCATATTTGTATTCATTCTCTTTATCTGTTGTATAAAGAGTCTTTAACGTCGTATAGTTTTTGAATCTAATACCATTTTCACGGTTTACAATGCTATAACGTCCATTAGAACCTGCAAATCTCCACTGAGTATAAGGTACTTCCTTACATGCTGCAGTTCCTAAAGAATCATAATCAGCAACAGCACCAGCCTCAACAACAACTGCCTGGTAGAATCCACCATTCTTCTGCTGAATTGAATAGATACCTTCCGGCAAATTAGCCTTTGTACCATCTTCCAAAGAGAAGAACGGCAACTGATATTCATCCTGAGAGAACAAATAAGTAGAATCCAGCGGAGTCAGAACCGGAGTATTTCCTGAACCAATTACATAGTTAGCCAAGTAACCGGCACCCTGAGTTACAGTAGTACTTAAAGCACCATCAGAGAAAGCCTTACCGGATTCCCCAATAGAAGGAATAGTATCAACTTTAATGATCAAAGAGTCTGAAGCGACTTTACCTACATTCTTATAAACAAAGAAACGGTAGTTAGCCGGTCTTCTACCTGCGGCAACAGAGTCAGTTGTCCATGCAGTATTACCAGTAGCCCACACTTCATGAGTAGGAGCAACTGTATCCAATGCCATACGCAAACCTTTTGCGTTAACAGAGTCAACACGACCCAAACCAGGAACAAACACAGTATCGACAACCAAGAATACATTATTGTTCTTTAATACATTACCGTCTGCATCTTTAAGTTTACGATCCATGCTCTTACCTTTAGCCTGCAAATAAACACCAGGATAATTTAATGAAGGAGCAGTTCCTAAAGCATCAACATCGTGAGCAACAAATTCACCAACTAAAGGATCCTTTGTCTTATCGGTATAAGTACCCAAGACATTCAGTTTGAATGACTCCCCTCCTAATTCAGCATTCAACATGTCTGCTGTCATGTAAATTTCTGCAGGATTAAAAGGTTTAGCACCTACTCCATTCATGTTAGAGCTTTTTCCTTTTACAAATTTAACAGCAGTACCTACCGTTGTACCAGCAAAATCCAATACATAAGGATTGTTCTGAGCGTCATAAGCAACCAGTGCAGAGTCTGTACCGTTGTAATCCCATGTAAATTCAGAGAATGCGCCTTCTGTTGCCGGATCAACCAGGATTGCAGTTTGATCTTTGTTATCACCAGCATACTTCACTGCCAAAATCTTTCCTGTGTACTTGTTTTTAAACGTATAAACAGGAGCAGAAGGAGCCTGTGACTTAATTGCTGTCGGTTCCCACAGGGCCGAGTCGGTAGAAGCGGTTAACAAATCACCTGTTTCGATTCCTTTTCTTACCAAGGCAAAACCATCATCGGTTTTCTTAATAGTCAGGAATTCGTTTGCAGAACCGGTTGATACACCAATGTGATAGTAATTACCAGTTGCTACAACTTCAGCTTTTTCAGCACCTTTAGGAGCATCATCCGGATTCGTTGCATTAGCGAAACCAGAGATGACCAAAGCAGCTGCTACAAGAGTAGAAAACTTTTTGTTCATAATCTAATAATTTAATTAATAATACTATATATAATGAAATTCAGTTCCTTATGTCCCATCTTGGGATCTTCTTCCAAAATGACGAGAGAAAACGTACGTTTTTTTTAGTCATTTTTCGGGAGGGTATCGAAGGTTCGTGTCAAAAAGAGGGAATTTCGTACAGGTTTAGCTATCTAATTGATAAGAAACAATATAGAAAAAGAAAAATCTTTGCAGAAAGGATTGCAGGTTTAAAAAGTAGTTGTATTTTTGTAGCTGAAATATGACGAATTTAAACGTACGTTTTCATTAGTCATTTTGGAACCGTCCTCTATCTTTTTAAAATTCAACGCTTTATATTCAATTTTAGCCCTATTTTACCCCCTAAAACAGCCTATTTACGCGTACATTATATAAATTACTACATTATTAATTATCAACCTATTACGAAAATCCCAAAAGTGCAAAAAGACGCCGTTTTGCAGGAAACACTTAGAGATGGCCCTTTTTAGCCCATTTTCGGGCAGATATTTATCTGAAAACAGCCTGTTTCGATTTATCATACATCTCTCCACTTAGAACAAGATGCATCCATATCCATTTAGAATAAATTACTAACAAACAGTACACTGAACAGCATTCTTTTGTATATTAATACCGAGCGACTTGTTGGCTGATAATTATCAGCCGTATGGCCGACGGTTATCAACATCAGATTAGTAGCCGGGGAAATTCCAGATACATCCCGAGCTATTTTCCAATAGATTCCAGTGAAACACACATTTAATGCAATAAAGGCGGGTGCGGACTAAAGAGGAGGAGAGAAAGAGTGAGATGTGATCAAATAAAAAAGCTGGATACAGAAAAATCTGTATCCAACCCTTGTTTTATGTTATCGAATTATATTCTTGCAAGCGTCGTAACAATGAAATCCCATGTACGGGCAACGGACGGGATGCTGACGCGTTCGTCCGGAGAATGCGGGTGTTGCAGGTCCGGGCCAATGGAAATCATATCCATGTTCGGATAGGCTTCCTGGATAATGCCGCATTCGAGGCCGGCGTGCATCACGGTTGCTTCCGGTTTCTTGCCGTACAGGTCCAGATAAGCCTGCTGCATGATCTTCAGGATCGGAGAATCGATATTCGGTTGCCAGCCGCCATAGCCGCCGTCATATTCAACTTTGGCTCCTGCCAGCGCGAATACGCTTTCCAGGCTGGAGCAAACGGCTTCTTTGCGGCTCTCGGAAGAGCTGCGAACCAGAATCTGGATTTCGATCAGTCCGTTTGACGACTTCACGATCGCCAGGTTCGTAGAAGATTCCACTGTTCCGGGGAAATCGGCCAACATACTGATAACGCCGTTCTGGCAACCTTCGATCGCATTGATCAGGTCGTCCTGGATTTCTTCGGGGATCAGAGTCGCCGGCATATCGGTCATTTCTGCTACGAAATTGACATTATCTTCAATACCTTTATATTCGGTACGATACATTTCCTGATAATCGGATACAAATTCCCAAAGGGCTTCCACATTGTCGCCGGGAATCGTAATGACAGCAAAAGCCTCGCGAGGGATCGCATTCCGCAACGAGCCGCCATCGACAGACGACAAGCGCGCACCATAATCGCGTACCGCCTCTTTCAGGAAACGGAACATCAGCTTATTGGCATTCGCACGTCCCAGGTGGATATCGACACCGGAGTGACCGCCTTTCAAACCAGTCAGGCTGATCTTTACAGCGACATCGCCTTCCGGAATATATGTATCTTCCTTAAATTGCATGGACACGTTCAGGTCTGCACCGCCGGCACAACCGACAAACAGTTCGCCTTCCTCTTCGGAATCGCAGTTCAACAGGATCTCGCCTTTCAGGAAACCCGGTTTCAAGCCGACGGCGCCGTCCATCCCCACTTCTTCATTAATGGTGAAAAGGGCTTCCAGCGGACCATGCTTCAAGGTCTTGTCGGCAAGGACAGCCATTGCAAAAGCGGCTCCCATACCGTTATCAGCGCCTAATGTCGTTTCGCGGGCTTTCACCCAGTCTCCATCTATGTAAGCATCGATCGGGTCGGTTAGAAAGTCGTGTTTTACTGAAGAGTTCTTCTGCGGAACCATATCCAGATGAGACTGCATGGTTACGGTTTTGTGTCCTTCCATTCCCGGAGATGCCGGTTTACGAATCAAAACGTTTCCCACTTCGTCTTGCAGGGTTTCCAATCCCAATCCTTTACCAAAAGCTACCATAAAACGGGTTACAGCCTCCATGTGTCCGGTCGGACGAGGAATTTGCGTAAGGTCATAGAAATAACCCCAGACAGGCTGCGGAGAAAGATTTTTGATTTCTGCTGACATAGAAGTTTAATTTAATTTGTGCTACTTTTATTTTTATGCAATAGTATTATCATTAACAGCAACCGGGACTTCCTTGTTCGTGAACGGCAAAACTACCACGCCAAACAGCCCTGTAAGTCCGAGCCATGCGGTCTGCACCGTATGTACGACCAGGGCGAAAGCCGCCGCGTCGTTTTCCTTTACTCCGAAGCACATCAGGGTGGCGATCACCATAAAATGCCACGGTCCGATACCTCCCTGAACGGGCACAGCCACAGCGATACTGCTCATTGTAAAAGCGATCAGCCCGACTGTCACACCCAGATCGCGGGTAAAGTCGAAGGCGTAGAAAGTGATGTAGAAGTACAGGAAATAGCCTGTCCAGATCAGTAACGTTTGAATCACAAAAAGACCTTTCCGCTTCATCAGCCAGATGCTCTTCATTCCGTCCCAGACGTTCTGCAACATCGACTTCGCTTTCTTCACCAGCGTAAAGTTACTCATATATGTGAATATAAACCAAATTCCGGCGATAAAAATTACAGCCGCCACGTAAATCCATATCGAATTGAACATCGACTGAAAACCGTCCAGCAAGGCGGGGTTCTTCGCAAAGAAGCTCTGGAAGAAGCCGAAATTGAACACGACGATAGACATCGTGATCAGCCCGACCATGATCGTATCGCTCACACGGTCGATCAATAGAGTTCCTAACAGGCGGGTAAACGGGATTTTGTCATATTTGGTGATCATACCGCAGCGCCAGACTTCGCCCACACGCGGCAGGACAAGGTTTACGGCATAGTTGCCGAGGACGGCGTAAATGACATTGCTTGTCTTCACCTTATCGCCCAACGAACGGATCAGCAACCCCCAACGCAGACCGCGGACGATATTGGCGCCCAGACCGAACAGGAGCGAAAAGAGAATGATATCGTAGCGGACACCTTTGCGGATCACATTCCAGATCTCGCTAAAATCCATCTTACTATACAAATACCAGAGTAATAAACAACCGAAAGCAAGCGGGAGAATTATCTTGAGAAACGTGCGTAGAATTGCTTTAAAATCCATTATGCGTAGATTGACTTTAAATTATTTGTTGTATTTTTGTACGCCTGCAAAGATAAGCATTATATTTAAATACGAACACAACTATACACCAAAGAAGTGGATGAGATTAGTTAAGCCAAAGAAAGCGTTAGGACAACATTTCCTGAAAGATCTGCAAATAGCTGAACGCATTGCGGATACATTGTCCGACTACAAGCAGTTGCCTGTACTGGAAATAGGCCCGGGTATGGGCGTCCTCACCCAATTCTTACTGGAAAAAGGGCACGACCTGACAGTGGTCGAGCTGGACCTGGAATCGGTCGATTACCTCGAACAGAACTTTCCGGCCTTAGAAGGCAAGATACTGGCGGAAGATTTTCTGCGCCTGGATCTCAGCAAGTTGTTTTCCGGCCAGTTCTGCGTGATCGGCAATTATCCGTACAATATATCCAGCCAGATATTTTTCAAGGTTCTCGATTATAAAGAACATATTCCCTGCTGTTCAGGCATGATACAGAAAGAGGTTGCCGAACGCCTTGCCGCCGGTCCGGGCAGCAAGACATACGGTATCCTGAGTGTCCTGCTGCAAGCCTGGTACGAAGTGGAATATCTGTTCACCGTCAGTGAGAAAGTATTCGATCCGCCTCCAAAGGTCAAAAGCGCGGTGATACGGATGGTGCGCAACAACCGGACGGAATTGGGATGTGACGAAAAGCTCTTCAAAACGGTTGTCAAGACCTCTTTCAACCAGCGCCGCAAAACGTTGCGCAATTCCATGAAACCGCTGTTAGGCAAAGATTGCCCCGATTACCAGCTCCCGATCTTCGACAAACGGCCGGAGCAGTTGTCGGTAGAACAATTCGTGGAGCTGACGTTGATAACGGAACGGAATTTGAAATAAAGCAAGTTGTTCATCTTCTAAATAGGCAGAGAAATGATTGAACTGACGAAAGAATACATAGAGAACCTGAAAGACATCATCAATGAAAAGGATGACGCGAAGATCAAGGAGATCCTGAACGAGTTATACCCGGCCGATATAGCCGAACTGTATCAGGAACTCGACTTGCAGGAAGCGATCTACCTTTACCTCCTGATGGATGGCGAAAAGGCGGCGGACGTGTTGATGGAACTGGACGAAGAAGACCGTCACAAGTTACTGAAAGAGCTTCCGAACGAGCTGATCGCCAAACGCTTCGTGGACAACATGGAGACCGACGACGCCGTAGACCTGATGCGCGAGTTGGACGAAGACACCCAGGAAGAGATTCTTTCGCATATCGAAGACGTGGAGCAGGCCGGAGACATCGTCGACCTGTTGAAATACGACGAAGACACTGCCGGCGGTTTGATGGGTACGGAAATGATCGTGGTAAACGAGAACTGGAGTATGCCCAAATGCATCGACGAGATGCGTAAACAAGCCGAAGACATGGACGAGATCTATTACGTATATGTAGTAGACGACGACGAACGCCTGCGCGGAGTGCTCCAGCTCCAGAAACTGATCACCAACCCTTCCGTCTCGAAGATCAAGCATGTGATGAAGAAAGACCCGATCTCCGTCCGCGACAGTGACAGCATCGAGGAGGTGACCGAGACGATCGAGAAATACGACCTTGTAGCCCTGCCGGTTGTCGACAGTATCGGGCGCCTGGTCGGACGCATCACCATTGACGACGTCATGGATGAAGTACGCGAACAACACGAACGTGACTACCAGTTGGCATCCGGTATCTCGCAAGACGTGGAGACTTCGGATAACGTCTTTACCCAGACGGCAGCCCGCCTTCCCTGGCTGTTGATCGGTATGATAGGCGGTATCGGCAACTCCCTCATTTTAGGGAATTTCGAAGGCAACTTTGCCGCCAACCCCAAAATGGCACTCTTCATTCCGCTTATCGGCGGAACCGGCGGTAACGTCGGAATCCAATCGTCAGCAATCGTCGTACAAGGCCTGGCAAACAATAGCCTGAAAGAGGGCGACATCCTGCCCCAAATCCTGAAAGAAGCGGTAGTATCACTGATAAATGCCAGTATCATCAGCCTGGTCGTATTTGTCTACAACTTCTTTATGTTAGGAGACCGGGGCATTACGGCATCCGTATCCCTCAGCCTGTTTGCCGTCGTGATGTTTGCCAGTATTTTCGGCACGCTGGTGCCCATGACACTCGACAAGCTGAAGATCGACCCGGCTTTGGCTACCGGCCCGTTTATTACCATTACAAACGACATTATCGGGATGATGATTTACATGTTTATTACGTCTACGTTGGCCAGATAGTTAAATATTCCATGTTGTAGAACATATTTACGACATAGGTATTATCTTTGCAACGGTTATCTAAAAGACAGTAAAGACATGCTAATAGAAGCATTTTACATCCTCTTCTTCTATTTTACAGGAGAGTTTATCAGTTATTTCATCGACGGGTTCATTCCGGGCAGCGTAATCGGGATGGTATTGTTATTTCTGGCATTGGCATTCAAAGCCGTCAAGCCTAACAAAGTAAAGAGACTCTCGACTCTCCTGACCGAGAATATGGGATTGTTTTTCCTTCCGGCGGGCGTAGGCTTGATGAATTCATTGGGGATTATCTCCAAATACTGGGTTGTGATCGTTACGGCATCCGTCGTCAGCACGATACTGGTTATCGCCAGCGTGGCTCTGATCCAGCAAAAGTTAGGGAAGGAGGCCGGCAAACATGAATAACCTGGCGCAGTCGGAGGTCTTTTCCCTTACGTTGGTGGTCGGCACTTACCTCGCATCGCTGACGCTCTACAGGAAAACACGCATCAGCCTGTTACATCCGCTTATCACTTCCATATTAGTCATTATCGTCGTACTGAAGACGATGAATATCGAATATGAATCCTTCCAGAAAGGCAGCCACCTGATCCATTTCCTGCTGGGACCGTCGGTCGTGGCGCTCGGATATGTGCTTTACGAACAAATCCAGTATCTGAAGGGGAATGTCATATCGATCCTGACCTCCGTCTTTGTAGGAGCGATCGTCGGGATTGTCAGCGTCATCGTTATCGGCAAGTTGATGGGGGCAGATGCGGCATTGGTCGCCACCCTCGAACCGAAATCGGTTACGACGCCTATCGCGATGGGTATTGCCGAGAAATCGGGAGGCATACCTTCGCTGACGGCAGTTATCGTGGTCGCAGTCGGGATATTCGGCAGTATCGTCGGGCCGTTCGTCATGAAGGTGTTAGGCATCGAGAGCCGCATTGCCAAAGGGTTGGCGTTGGGGGCATCTTCGCATGGCGTCGGGACATCCGTTGCCATTCAGATCGGGGCCGTGGAAGGAGCGTTGAGCGGACTGGCGATCGGACTGATGGGTATTATGACGGCAATTCTCGTCCCGGTTATCAGTTTTATTATCTCGCTATTCTAAGCAGATCATCACCTGACTCATGCTCTTTGCAAATCATATCAAACTGATTTGCAACCCATTTCCAAATAAAAAAGCAGAAGTTTATTGTTACTTTAAGAGGAAAACACTACTTTTGCACCCAAAATCCATCACGAGATAAATTAACAATATATAATATAAAGCACATAAGTATGATTAATTCACAGGACATTAAGAAAGGAACATGTATCCGTCTGGACGGTAAACTCTATTTCTGCGTCGATTTTCTTCACGTAAAACCGGGAAAAGGTAATACGATTATGCGTACAACACTGAAAGACGTTGTAAAAGGCGGTCAGATCGAACGTCGTTTCAACATCGGTGAAAAGCTGGAAGACGTACGTGTAGAACGTCGCCCGTACCAATACACATATCAGGAAGGTGAACACTATCACTTCATGAACCAGGAAACGTATGACGACGTGATCATCGACAAAGACCTGATCAACGGTGTAGACTTCATGATCGAAGGCCAGATGGTAGACGTGGTTTCAGACGCTTCGACCGAAACAGTCCTGTTCGCAGATATGCCTGTAAAGGTTCAGTTGAAGGTAACTTATACAGAACCGGGTATCAAGGGTGATACAGCAACCAACACACTGAAACCTGCTACGGTTGAATCAGGTGCGGAAGTTCGTGTTCCTTTGTTCATCGAAGAAGGCGAAACGATCGAAATCAACACACAGGATGGTTCTTATGTAGGACGTATCCGGTAATACAGGTGAAAGTTGAAAGGTGAAAGTTATATCTAAGTCTTTCACCTTTCAACTCTCCACTTTTAACTAAATAAACTTTTGCTATGAAAATAAAAGAATGGGCCGAAGAAGATCGTCCGCGCGAAAAAATGTTATTGAAAGGTATTGCGTCTCTTAGCGATGCCGAACTGCTTGCCATCCTGATCGGCACAGGAAACAGCCACGAGACGGCTGTCCAGTTGTCACAACGCATCCTCCACTCCGTCGATAATAATCTGAACGCTTTAGGTAAACTATCCGTCAAAGAGCTGATGTCCAAATTCAAAGGCATCGGACAGGTAAAAGCAATCATCATCAATGCAGCACTCGAACTGGGGAAACGCCGCGGAAGCAGCGATCCCGTCCAACGCCCGGAAATCCGGAGCAGCCACGACACATTCCGCCTCCTTCATCCCCTACTCTGCGACCTTCCGCACGAAGAGCTATGGGTCTTACTTCTCAACCGCTCTTCCCAGGTTATCGAAAAAGTCAAAATCAGCCAGGGAGGGACAGGAGGAGCTTCCGCCGACCTGCGCCTGATTCTGAAAGCGGCAATCAGTGCGCTTGCGACAAACATCATCCTCTGCCACAACCATCCTTCGGGAAGCATCCGCCCCAGCCGGGAAGACGACCAATTGACACAACGACTTAAAAACGCTGCCCGGCAAGTCGACATAAACCTGCTGGATCATATTATTATTGGCGACGGCAGCTATTACAGCTATTCGGACGAAGGAAAACTCTGAGGAATTGAAAATTATTTAGTATGTTTGTATTCAAATTGAACAAAGATGAACAACGAATTCCTCCAAACTGAAGAAGCGATTGTCGCCATGCTTAAAACCGTGTACGATCCGGAGATTCCGGTGAACGTGTACGATCTTGGCCTGATCTATAATATAGAGGTAGACGATGAGAAGAACGTTCGCATCGACATGACCCTCACCGCCCCCAATTGCCCGGCAGCTGACTTTATCATTGAAGACGTCCGCATGAAGATCGAATCTGTCGAAGGCGTGAACAATGTGGAAATAAACCTTGTGTTCGAACCTGAATGGGACAAAGATATGATGTCCGAAGAGGCTAAACTGGAATTAGGTTTCTTATAATATACGCCCGGCAGAGACATGAGTTCCCTTCGAAAGAAAATATATTTTGCTTCGGATGCTCATCTGGGCGCCCGTTTCCATAAAGACCCGCTTGCCGTCGAAAAGAGGCTCGTACGCTGGCTGGACAGCATCAAGGACGAGGCGATGGCAATCTATTTCCTGGGGGATATGTTCGATTACTGGTACGAATACAAATATGTCGTACCCAAAGGCTTTGTCCGTTTCTTAGGCAAGCTGGCGGAGTTATCGGACAGCGGGGTGGAAATCCATATCTTTATCGGCAACCACGACATCTGGATGTTCGACTACCTGCCGAAAGAGATCGGAGCGATTATCCACCGGGACGTACTTACGGTGGACCTCTTAGGCAAACGTTTCTTTCTCGGACACGGCGACGAGGTCGATGATCGCAGTAAGGGATTCCGCTTTATCCGCGCCCTTTTCCGTAATAAATTCTGCCAATGGCTGTATGCAGGCATCCATCCCCGGTGGACATTCGGCTTTGCCCTCGGCTGGTCGCTCAGTAGCCGCAAAAGCGGATTGAAGAAGCATCGGACAAGCGAAGCTGCCGAATACCAGGGAGAGGATCACGAATACATGGTCCTTTTTGCAAAAGAATATCTCCGGACGCACCCCGACATCAACTTCTTTATCTTCGGCCACCGCCACATCATGCTCGACCTGATGCTCTCGCGCACGTCCCGCCTCCTGATTGCCGGAGACTGGATGCATCTTTTCTCCTACATCGTATGGGACGGCGAAAACCTCTTTATGGAGCAGTTCGAGGCGGAACAGACTTCCTGAAAAAAGACTGGCATCGCTTCCGAAAAAGGTTGGCATCGCTTCTGAAAAAGACTGGCATCGCTTTCCAAAAAGGTAGGCATCCTTTTGTCCGACGGCTCACGGGCCATATTTTACGAGACAGGAGCGAGAAAAAACGGGACGGGAGCCATAATTCCGCAGTCCGAATACTATTTTTTCCAGCAAACAACCAATGTTTCCTCCGGATGGACAGTCAGGATATCACCGTCTATCGAACCGTTTTTATCGGCGAAAAGGACTTCTGGTGCGCGCTTCTTACCGTCTGTCTGTAAAGCGATCGTTTGCAAAGCACCTGATTTATTGACGACCACAGCGATATAAGCGTCTTTCGTCTCGGACACCTTCATCAGGACGTCTTTATGATAGGTTTTAAAGGAACAGGGCAAGCGGTCCGTATTGCATTCCTGCCGCACCCAACCGGCAAGCGGCGCGCCGTCCCCTTTCCAGGCACCGCTACCCAACAGACCCGGAACCCAGACAACTTCTCCCTTCCCGTAAGCAAAGCGGGATGCCAGCGGAAGCTCTCCTTCCCCGCAAATCGTTTCAGCGCCTTTATCCGTGCGAATAAATCCCTTCCAACCATATCCCGGAACAGGCTGCTCGTATCCTTTCAGGCGGTACAGGTAAGGAGTGTCGATCCGTTTGAACTCGGAGATACAGCCGCCAAAGAGGTTCTTAAGAGAGAAGCCGGTCAACATCTGGTTATGGACATCCCCGTCGTAGAAACCGGTCATTCCGTCTACAATCAGTTTTCCGCCCTTTTGTACGAAAGACTCTAACAACGGGACGTATGAAAGAGGCACAGCAATCTGGTGGGCCAGGATAATCGTTTGCCCCGTATAGTCCGGACGACTGAAATCATATTCTTCAAACGCCTTCAGGTTCGGGGTGATGCCACTCCCGGACAGAGCTTTGAAATAGCCCAGCATGTTGGTCATACACATGATACGCCCGTCTTCGGCGGCAGGCGTTCCCTTCGAAACAATATCCTCCGTCCAGAGAGACTCGCGGATATAGACGATGCTGATCCCCGGATCCAGTTTCTTCGCCTCCGAGAAGAGCGTTTTATGCTGTTTCAGACAGTTGCCTACCTCGGCAACGGCAGCCACCCGATCCGTAGGCTGGTGCTGGAAGTCGAGCAAAGCCCATTCTCCCGACTCGATGCCCGATGCACGCGGGTTAAGCGACCAGAAGATCGCGCCTTTCCCTTCCGTACCCATCACGATCCAGAGCCATTGCGTGATCTCTTCCTTTGTCGGGCACATGGCACGGGCGCCGCTATAGGTATTGTTGCCCCCCTGCACCTCCGTCATCAGCCAAGGCAGTTCCCCGGCGCCGGACAGCAGCAGTTCGCAGTCGGCAGACATCGCTAAGCTGTATTCTTCGCGCGGGAAAAGGGTAAAATGCCAGCTGGCATGGGCCGAACCGCCCAGACTGTTCAGGAAACGACGCCACTCGGGGAAGTTATATTCCGTTATATTCGAGAAAATAGCATGATTATTGACATGCAGGTGTATATTCTTATCGTACTTGCGCACTTCGGAAGCAATCCAGCCGAGCATCCAGGTTGTCATGTAGTTCATGAAACGTTTATCCTGCAAATCGACCAGCACCGGATACCCGTTTTCCAGATATTCCGCTTGCGGATGCTGTCTGTTCCACTCCCGGCGCATCTGGCGCGAGAACTCATTGTCTTTCAGCCCTCCGCCCGGCTCATTGATCAGCACCCAAGCATACAGGGACTTGAACTGTTTGAAATGAGTCGTCATCTGCTTGATATATTCGGCAAAGGTATTCAACTGTGCACGGCTCTCCGGAAACTTCCAGCCTCCGATATCCGTCTTGTCTGTCAGTGGAAAGAATGTCCCGATAATCTTGATATCATACTTCTCCGCCAGGCGGAAAGCGCGGTCGAAGAGAGAGAAATCCCAACCGCCGGGTTTACGCATATACGATTCGAACATACGGATGCGGCAAACCGACATCCCGTTGTCGTGCATTGTCCGGAACCAGCCTTCCGTCTCCTCCTCCGTCTGTCCGGGCTCGATAAAGACCTGCGCTCCCAACAACGGATAATCGTCTGCGGGAATCGTCTGCTGTGCCTCGGCACGTTCCGGCAACAGCCATGCTGCCAGCAATAAAAGGAGTAAGAACTTACAAGCTTTCATGGTATGATATTGTATTTAAATGGTTTCCTGATCAATAAGAAGTTCCCAAAGATAAACAAATAACGGACAATACGTGTCAAACAGACAAAAAAAGACTGCCCCAACCGGTGTCGGGGCAGTCTAAACACTAATCCTAATGTTTTGTAAGCTGTGAGGATTAGAATAATTATTTATCTAATATTTCCATTGTATCGGCAGCGATCATGAACTCTTCGTCGGTCGGCACGACGATGATCGTCACCTTGCTGTCCGGCGTACTGATGACCATTTCTTCGCCACGCATACCTTCGTTCTTCTGAACGTCGATCTTCATACCCATGTATTCCATGTCTTCACATACGACACGACGGGTAGCCCACTGGTTTTCACCTACGCCACCTGTCCATACCAGGATATCGCAACCGCCCATGGCAGCAGCATAAGCACCGATATATTTCTTGATACGGTAGTTGTAAACATCCAATGCCATGATGGCACGTTCGTTACCGGCAGCAACAGCCGCTTCGATCTCGCGCATATCGGACGAGATACCGGAAAGGCCGGCAACACCGCTCTTCTTATTGATCAGGTCGGACAAGCCTGCGCCGTCCATACCTTCCTTATCCATGATGAAAGATAAAGCGCCTGCATCTACATCTCCGCAACGGGTACCCATCAGCAGACCTTCCACCGGAGTCAGTCCCATAGAAGTATCGACACACTTGCCATGGTCGACAGCGGCGATAGAACCTCCGTTGCCTACGTGAGCCGTGATGATCTTCTGTTCTTCGTAAGGAACACCTAAGATTTCACAGGCGCGACGGGATACATAACGGTGGCTTGTCCCGTGGAAACCGTAACGGCGTACACCGTATTTCGTGTACATTTCATACGGCAGACCATACATATAAGCCTTGCTCGGCATTGTCTGATGGAAAGCTGTGTCGAAGACTGCCACCTGGGGAATACCCGGAATCAGTGCTTCCATAGCGTCGATACCTTTCAGGTTAGCCGGGTTATGCAGCGGAGCCAGGTCGGAACATTCGATTACTTTGTTGAGCACATCCTGGTCGATCTTCACGCTGGAAGCGAATTTCTCGCCGCCATGCACCACGCGATGGCCGACAGCGTCGATCTCCGTATATTCTTTAATACAGCCGTATGTCTTGTCAGTCAGGATGCTCAGGATAAATTCGATACCTTCCTTATGGCCGGGAATCTCTTTTTCCAGCACAACTTTCTTTCCGTCTTTGTCGGTCAGCTTCAGGAATGCGCCCGGCAGACCGATCTTTTCGATACCGCCCTGGGCCATCACTTCGCCGGATGTCATATCGAACAATTTATATTTGATGGAACTGCTACCGCAGTTTAATACTAAGACTTTCATGTTTGTAATGTGTGTTATTTGTTATTATTTCTTTGCAGCTTTCAGACCGATAGACTGATTACAAGCAATGGCAACCATCTTATAGATATCGTCTACGGAACAACCGCGGGACAGGTCGTTAACCGGAGCAGCCATACCCTGCAGGATAGGACCTACGGCTTCCGCACCACCCAGGCGCTGAACCAGCTTATAAGCGATATTACCTACTTCCAGCGTCGGGAATACCATGACGTTGGCCTGTCCGGCTACTTCACTGCCTGGAGCTTTCAGGGAAGCTACTTTCTCAACCAAAGCGGCATCGGCCTGCAACTCTCCGTCGATCTTCAGTTCGGGAGCCATTTCTTTTGCCAGGCGGGTTGCTTCCACAACCTTGTCCACCATTTCGTGGGATGCACTGCCTTTTGTAGAGAAGCTCAGCATGGCAACACGCGGTTCCATACCTACGATGTCGCGGGCCGTAGCAGCAGTGGCGATGGCGATACTTGCCAGTTCGGGAGCTGTCGGGTTCGGCATTACGGCACAGTCGGCAAATACCAGAACACCTTCTTTTCCGTACTGGGGAGTTTTTGTAAACATCAGGAACGCACCTGATACGCAGCTCATACCCGGAGCAGTCTTGATGATCTGCAAAGCCGGACGCAAAACGTTACCGGTTGTGTTCTGTGCACCGGCAATTTCACCGTCGGCGTCACCGGATTTAATCATCAGGCAGGCAAGAAACAAAGGATCTTCTACTAAAACGGTAGCCTTTTCGGGTGTCATTCCTTTCTTCTGACGTAACTGGAAAAGCAGGTCGGCGTAAGCGGCTTTCTTTTCGTGATTCTTCGGATCGATAATAGTAGCTTGTCCAATGTGGTTCAGCCCGTACTCAGCAGCCAGGCTGTTGATTTCAGCGGGATTGCCAATCAGGATAATGTCTGCAACTCCGTCGGCCACTAAACGGTCGGCAGCTTTCAATGTTCTTTCCTCTGTTCCTTCGGGAAGAACGATACGCTGTTTGTTTGCTTTAGCGCGTGCAATAATCTCTTGCATTAAGTCCATAGCGGAAGATCTATATTTATATTGTTAGTTGATACCACGGTTATCGGGTACAAAAGTAGGCAAAATGTAATATGGAGTTTGCAAAACAGGTAAAATATTTATATGCCGACCTGCCAGTTTCAGAACATTTAACAGTAATTTGTCACTTCTTTCTCCCCCGACAGGATTTGTTGCAAGTCTTCAGCTGTGACGTTTACCTCTATCTTGCCATTGTGGGCGACCGATATCTTGCCCCGTTCTTCGGAAACGATGATTACCAAAGCATCTGTCTCGAGCGACATCCCCAGTCCGGAGCGGTGACGGAGCCCCATATCTTTCGGCAAGTTGGCGTTCTGGGCTACTGGAAGAATACAGCCGGCTGCCTTAATACGGTTGTCGGCGATGATCATCGCCCCGTCATGCAAAGGGCTGTTCTTGAAAAAGATATTCTCGATCAGGCGGGCATTGACATCGGCATTGAACATCTCGCCGGTATGCTCGTAAACGGTCAGGTCCACATCCTGCTGGATACAGATCAGAGCACCGGTCTTCTTCTTTGCCATATTCATACAGGCCAGGACAACCGGAGCGATGAATTTCCCTTCGTTTTCATTCTCATGGCTCTTCTTGGTAAAGATCTTTCCCAGGAACTTCCATCCCCGGTGCGAACCAAGCGCCACCAGGAAACGGCGTATCTCATCCTGAAACAGGATCACCAGCACCAGGAAACCGACACTGATAAACTTATCGAGTATAGCTCCCATCAGACGCATTTCCAGCACCTGGGAAACCAGAATCCAGACTACGATAAACGACACGACCCCACTAAAGATAGCCAGCGTTCCGGAATTCTTCATCAGCTTATACGTCTGATACAAAAAGAAAGCCACCAACAAGACATCAATCAGGTCTTTTACTCCGAAATTCATCCACATAGTTTTATTGTTTCAACTGATT
Source organism: uncultured Parabacteroides sp. (assembly GCA_900552465.1). Taxonomy (GTDB): domain Bacteria; phylum Bacteroidota; class Bacteroidia; order Bacteroidales; family Tannerellaceae; genus Parabacteroides. The sequence continues at coordinate 41,386 of URZO01000012.1, forward strand.
AACAATCTTCACTGCTTCCACTGCCGCCCGCACATCATGTACCCGCAAGATGTCCGCACCGTTCATCAGGGCGAAGGTGTTGAGAACAGTTGTCCCATTCAGGCTGTCGGCAGGTGTGCCGCCCAGGAATTTATAGATCATGCTCTTGCGGGAAACACCGACCAGCAGGGGAAGGCCAAACTCGCCGAACTCGCGCAGACGGCTCATCAAAGCATAATTCTGCTCCACCGTCTTGCTAAAGCCGAAACCGGGGTCCAGGATAATATCATTCACACCCAACAGGCGGAGCCGACGGACTTTAGCGGCAAAATACAACATGATTTCCTCCATCATGTCCGTATAATCCGTATGCTGCTGCATCGTCTGGGGAGTACCGCGCATGTGCATCATTATATAAGGTACACGCAAACGGGCGACCGTATCGAACATTTCATGATCCAGCTCACCGCCGGAAATATCATTGACGATCGCAACGCCGTATTCCTCGACGCACCGGCGGGCAACATCCGCCCGGAAGGTATCGACAGACAAAGGCGTATCGGGATAATGCGCGTTTAATATCTTCAAGGCAACAGCCAACCGGCCCGTCTCCTCTTCCGGCGAAACTTCCACCGCATCCGGACGCGAAGAATATCCCCCGATATCGATTATTTGCCCTCCTTCGGACAAGATCGTCTGTATGCGTTCTTCAATAGCAGCCTCGGTCTGTTTCCGGCTGTCGGCATAGAAAGAATCGGGCGTGATATTCAATATTCCCATCACCAACGGTGTATCGAGCGAGGTAAGCGTTCCTCTAATATTGAGCGTTTTATGCAACATTCTTATTTTTCTTTCCGGCAAAGATAAAGGTAAATACATTAAATCACTACATTTGCGCGAAATAACTCTTATAGAATTTGCAAAGGAGAATATGCTATGACTATTTCAGAACTTTATGAATTGTTTATACACAATCCGAAAATAACAACAGACAGCCGTAACTGTCCGCGTGGCTCCATCTTCTTTGCCCTGAAAGGTGAGAAATTCGATGGTAACCAATATGCAGAAAAGGCATTGGCCTCCGGTTGCGTGTATGCAGTAATAGACAACCCGGACTATTTCATCGGAGAGCGTACGATCCTGGTGGACGACGTGTTAACGGCTTTACAGCAATTGGCGCACCGCCACCGCAAAGCAATCGGCTGCCCCATTATCGGCATCACCGGTACAAACGGGAAGACGACCACCAAAGAACTGTTGGCGGCAGTCTTATCGACAAAATACAACCTGCTTTACACGGAGGGCAACCTGAACAACCAGATTGGCGTACCGCTCACCTTGCTCCGCCTGACGCATGAGCATGAGATGGCCGTAATCGAAATGGGCGCCAGCCATCCAGGCGACATCAAAGAGCTTGTAGACATCGTACAACCGAACTACGGCATTATCACTAACGTCGGCCGTGCCCACTTGGAAGGTTTCGGCTCATTCGAGAACGTAATCAAGACGAAAGGCGAGTTATACGATTATATACGCCGTACAAAAAACAAGATATTCATCAACCAGGACAACAAATACCTGACTGACATCGCCAAGGGGATCGAACAGATCACGTATGGTTCCGACGACACGGCCTTTGCCTGGGGATGTGTGGTCAGCAGCAATCCGTATCTGACCTTCGAATGGAAACAGCAGGGCAAAATCCACACGGTGGAAACCCACCTGATCGGCAGTTATAACCTGGATAACGCATTAGTAGCCGTTGCCGTTGGCCGTTTCTTCAAGATCCCGGCAGAGCGCATCAGCCGTGCCATTGCCGCTTACGAACCGACAAACAACCGTTCGCAACTCAAAAAGACCGACAAGAACGAACTAATCATAGACGCCTATAACGCAAACCCCAGCAGCATGAAAGTCGCCCTGGACAATTTTGCCGCAATGCCTGTTTCTCCCAAAGCATTAATCCTGGGTGACATGCGCGAACTGGGCCCGACAAGCGACGAACTTCACACCGAAGTCATCGCCCGCATCAAAGAAGGTAACTACGACAAAGTATTCCTCTGCGGCGAACATTTCCAAAAAGCAGCCGGCAACGACTTCACCACCTTCGCCACAACAGACGAACTGATCGAAGCCCTGCGCAAGAATCCGCTGAAAGGATATCATGTGCTGATAAAGGGTTCGCATGGGATGGCGCTGGAAAGGGTGGTAGAGGTTTTATAAAAACAATTCACCGGAGTACCTCGCTCTTCCTGACGCCCTTCAAAGTTTCATTAGATGAAACTGCCAGTTTCACCCATGGAACTCCAAGTTTCATCCGCATGAAACTCCGAGTTTCACTAATGAAACTTTCAGACACTACCAGAGCAAAATCATAGAAGACTGGGAGGAGTCACCAATCAAAGGCTTCTGTATAAGAATCGAAAACAGGCTCTCCGACAATACCTCTTTGTTTAAACAGTTGACGGATAAAATGCTGGTCGCGTGGAGAAAGGGCATATTCTTTGCGGTAGAAACGATAGTAAAGGGATTTATTAAAATGGGCGATCATTTGTTGCCGGAGCCCCGTTGCTTCTTTAAGAGGTACGTTGTCAAGCAGATGGGAGATTCCCCAGGCCATACGTACTTTCTGACACGGTTTGAAAAAGGGGCATTCATCTTCACCGGAAGGATAATACGCCGGATTTACAATCGTGATGAACCGGTCACCCGATTTACTTTCTTCGCCTGCCAAGCTACGCAAGCAACTGCCGGCCTTCGGGCATTGGGTGTTAAAACAATGAGCAAAATCATAAGGGACTAATTTATAGTCAAAATCATTCTCCATAACTATTTATGTGTTATTGTATTAAATTAGTTTCAGACTCTTCCCGGTCCGCCTCAAACAACACTTTCTTCAACTTCTGGTAAAGGAACGAGAGAAGCAGCAGGATAACGCCCAGGATGATAAAGATGACGATCTTACCGATAGTCGGCAGCAGCCACAAATCGACAAGGACAAGTTTAAGGAGGACAAGGCCGAATGTGGCCAGGCTGATCATTCGCAAAGATTTAAGATGCAGGCGCATGCCGATGGCCATTTCCACAAAACCGGCAATAGCTAAGGAGATGGAGAAACCGGCATTCATCTCGTCTGCAAGTGAAAGCTGACACAGCAGGCTGCGAACGGCAAGCACCAACAGCACGGTCGAAAGGATACTGATATACCCCGTCATCCGGTTGGCCGCAATGGTACGATAGTTGAAGACGGCATAATACTCCCTTGCCAGCAGATAGATATGCGCCACTATAATAGCCACAGTCAACCATTCGAGCGTCTCCAGATCCGTCCACATAATATACCGGCTCAGCAGGATAACCGCCATGTACCAGACGACCGGAATGAATAGCGAAAAAGCATACAGCCGATAGTAACGCCCCACCGGAAAACGTTTCCGCATAACTAAAAGCATGATAAAGAGAGCGGCAGCCGTAAACGACAGCATCAACCCTTGCGACAAATACCAGTCATCCACATTCCGCGCAAACTCGATCATAAAGGCCGTATAAAGCACCGCACAACCATCCAACAGACTGATGGCATTGAACGGCGAATATTTCAGTACGGAAGTCGTACTAAACAACTCTTTCTCCCTGAACAGGAACCAGGCAACTGCCAAAAACGCCAAGCCGACAAAAACTCCTGTCGCAAACATACCGTTCACAAACAGGGACGGCCTTGTCTCAGCACCGAGTGTCGCTTCAATATCCATCCAGTAGGAAACGTTCGTCAGAAAGAAAAGTATAGCGACAAAGTATTCATATACCGGTATCCTCCATTTGATGAAGAGCCACAAAACAATCACCATCTCCGATGCCCACAGCAAGGTGATGAACGTCCCGTCCAACTGGATCGGGACCGTGATGGAGAGGAAAGTCAGCGCCAACCCGATCAAAACAGAGGTCAGCAAACCGCCTTCCGTCTTCCGCCGGTTGAGCACAAAGGCTATCACGGCATTCACAGCGGCGATAAACAGGGTGAACGCCCCTTTTATATCCTGCTCCGGACGTATTTCCCGGAGGAACCAGATACTGAAAAAGAGGAAAAAGAAATTATTCAGGACCACGACAGCCATCAATAGCTGGTTGATCTTACGGCTGTCCGAACGGATCAGGGAAACAATCGGCAAGAGGAAAACCAGATAGAACAGGGTGACAAAAAGCAGCAGGTGCACCAATTGCGTATTGGAGGCAATCTCCAGATCGGCAGACCACGAGTAGCCAAACAGGATCAGGTAGCTGGCGACAAAGCAGACAACCGGCAGTTCGCCCCACTTCTTATAGAGGGAAAGCCCGAACATCCCCAGATTCAGGATCGTCAAATAGATGAACAGCACTAAGTAACTACCCATGCCGTTACTGACCAGGAATGGCGAAATAAATCCGCCGACGAGGGCGATAATAGCCAGCTCCCTCCGGTTATAGAGGACGGACAACACCGACATCCCGATCGTCAGCACGACCAATATGACAAAAGCCGCCGCCTGGTTGAACAACCCGTAATAATGATAAGCCATCGCAACCGTCACATAGAAGATGGCGAAGGCACCGCCTGCCAGCAGGGAACTGAATGCACGGTACGTCTTTTTCAGTTTACCGGAAATCAGTAGCAGACCGCCGCCGACCAGGAATCCCAACACAGTGCGGAACACTTCATTAATCCAGTCTTTATCGATTGCATACTTCACGAACAAGCCCACGCCGACAACCAGTATCAGGATACCGATCTTTCCGAACAGGTTTTCCCCGATATATTTCTCATAATTGACAGGCTTGCGTTGCCTTTCAGGAGCTTTCGGCTTCGGTGTTTCCGGTGTTTCTAACGTTACCGGTGTTTCATGGGGGAGAGCGTCATCCGGCTTTATCTCTACGGACAATATCGGTATGTGATATTCTTCTTCAACCGGTTTAACCGAAGAAACTGCATCCTCCTTCTTCTCTTTCTCTGCCACAGGACGCCCTTCCAACTGCTTCCGCAGACTGTCGATCTCCTTTTTGAGAGATTCGATTTTAGCGGTAGCTTTACCTATGTGGTTGTACAGACTGATCCATACGACAAGAATGAGTAAGACGAAAAATGCAGTTTCCATAATGCCACTGTTTACTTAACAGCGCCTAATATACGGATTTTATCTTGATTCTGATTACCGTAAACGAATATGCCGGCAATTCACAGGTAAAATCCTGCCCGACTTCACAATCAAAGCTCTGAGGTTTGAGGTTCTTATCTTCCAGCGCACCGGATAAAACAGTCCTGACCGCACGCGAACCAGCAACCGTAACACCCTCCAGATGAACCCGTGTCCGGGTAGCTGACGGCAGGATATTTACCATTTTCAGGATCAGGTCGCCTGTCTTACTATCCTTTACGACTGATACGGGGAAACGTTTGGCGATGTCTTCCGACGAATCGGACAATTTCACCGTGCTCGACAAATATTCGTCACCGCCATTCTGCCCGTATAACTGCTGGACGTAATAGTTCACCGTCGGTTTCACAGTCTGATTATTGAAATAGATCAGATCCGGATTCCACTGCGTATGTCCCTCTTTCGCCAGCAACGGGGCATAGGAAGCCATGCTGACAACGTCGCCGTTGCGTTCCAGGGAAGTCATATAAGCCGCTTCCGCCAACGAAACTTCCAGGTTGTTCGGACGTCCGGGGAGATGGGCGGCATATTCGCCTAAATAAACCTTCGCTCCCTTCCGGTCGTAGGAATCGTAGAAATGCTGGTTATTCAGGAACCAGCCGGGGGTCTGGTAGTAATGCTCATCCACCATCGGCACGCCTAACTGATTGACAATGGCCCAGCCTTCTTCATAATCGGTCCCTTCATTGAACGGGCCGGCCGTGCCGATCACGGTTATTTCGGGATGTTTCGTTTTCAACGCCCGGTAGATCATGGTGAAACGTTCCTCAAAGGCATCCGTTATCTAGTCTTCGTTGCCGATACCGATATATTTCAGGCGGAAAGGTTCGGGATGGCCGGCTTCAGCTCGCTTCCGTCCCCATTCTGTGGAGGCATCTCCGTTCGCATATTCCACCAGGTCCAGGATATCCTGTATAAAGGCATCCATGTCGCACATCTGGACTCCCTGCTGTCCGCCGCCCCGCGAATTCTGGCAGCATACGCCGGCGGCAATCACCGGGACAGGTTCCGCCCCGATATCTTCGCAGTATTGGAAGAACTCGAAATAGCCCAGTCCTTTTGTCTGGTGATAGCCCCACAGATTCCGTTGCGGTTTACGGCTTTCCAGCGGGCCGATCGTTTCTTTCCAGTTATAAATATTGTGTACGCCGTCGCCATGTGCCAAGCATCCGCCGGGAAAACGCATGAAGCGCGGATGCAGGTCGGCTATGGTCTGCGCCAGATCGGCACGCAGGCCATTCGGACGGTTCTTAAACGTATGCTGCGGGAAAAGAGAAACCATATCCAGATGCACTGCACCCGTCAGTTTCGGTTCAAGTGACAACACTCCTGCACGCACATCCGCATTGGCAACCAATACCGTATGCTGCCGCTTCCATTCCTTGGAAGAGACATTCACTGCCGACTGTGCCACTTCCCTGCCCTCCTGATCCAACAGACGAACAATCACCTTGCCCCCTTTGCTGCCTTCCGGAAGACGCGCAAAAAGCGAGAAATCATATTTATCCCCTTTTTTCAAAGAAATCCCGTCAAAACCGTCGTTCTGCAAAGTAACGCCCGGATTTGCCTGAAGCACTGTATAATGCGGATTATTTTCGTGCAAAGGATTCTCAACGGCTATCGTAACAGGTGAAGAATGTCCTCCTTCCCTGACACTCCAGGCATAATCGTTATCCCAATCCGGATCGTTGCCGGTCTTATCTTCCGGATCATATTCAAAGTCCCGGTTCTGGATCAGTTCGGCATACAGACCGCCGTCGGCCGCATAGTTCAGGTCTTCAAAGAAAATTCCGAACAGATTCTCGCTGATCTTCTTTGCCTGATTGCCGTGGACGGTAATTTCCGCCTCGACAGGGGTAGCCCCCTTCCGGGATTCCGGCAGGGCAAGACGCTCGTTGCGCAATTCCTCGCGGTGCTGGGAAGCGGCGACTTCCGACAAGAGATTATCCACAAATTCCTTCGTAACGGTAATGATCGAGCCATGCTTGGCATCTTTCGGGATCGAAATACGGTCGGTCACATCTTCCCAGGTATGGAAGTCGCGTGTCCGCTTCGCTTCATAGCGGTGGCGGGTATAGGCATCCATATAAACCACATAGCTGCCGTCGGGCAGCGGACAGACAGCCGGGCCTTCCACCCAGTCGGTTGCGAAAGGCTTGTCACCGGTCGGGATGTACGGGCCTGCGGCATGGTCGCTGACGGCAACCGAGAGTTCCTTCTTCGCCTCCGGCCAGATCCGTTCGTCTTTATAGAGCATATAATATTTGCCGTCTTTCCTCTGGATGGTCACGTCGATCACATTATGTCCCGGATCGAAAAAGATCTGAGCCGGCGAGAATGTCTTGAAATCCTTCGTCGTGGTATAATACATACGGTGGTCGTATTTCTCTCCCGGCTCGGTTTTCCATTCGCCGTTCTCCTTGATCGTACTGGCCCAGTAGATCACATATTGTCCGTTTTCCTCGTCATAGATCATTTCGGGGGCCCAACAGTTTCTCACTTCATAGCCTTCCATTACTTTCGGATAGGACTGGCGCGACCAGTGCACGAGGTCTTTGGAATGGGCATAGCCGATGGCATTGCCATCCCAGTTGAGCGTCCAGATACAATGCCAGAGTCCGTCCGGTCCCTTCATGACAAAAGGATCGCGCATGCGTTTATCGGCATACCAGGTTCCGTAATCGGATTTCAGGAAACTATGTTCCGGGCCTATCGGGTTCCAGGTGTATCCGTCCTCACTCCAGGCCAGATGCATCCCGTTACGGTTCTCATTCTTATCTGTAAAATAAGCAAACAGATAGCGCTGGCCGGATGAGGCCGGAGCCGCCGCTACCGGGAAAAGCCCCGACAGCAAGAATAATAAGAGCAGAAAGGAAAGATGTTTTCTCATAAAATGACTGTTTTTCCAGGTATTACTTGAATCAATAACTTATCACAACGGCAAATATAAAGAAAAAGTGTAAGTTTACACACTAATTACACCCCAATTAAGTAAACAAACAGCTAAAAATAGCCCTGACAGCAATTTATTCCTTGTTTTTATATACTTTTGCAGCTTGATAAATAAGTTATATGAATACACATGATCTTTGTTGCATCGGGCACATCACTTTGGATAAGATTGTGACTCCGAAACGCACCATACATATGCCGGGAGGAACCGCTTTTTATTTCGCACATGCAATCAGCCACTTAGACGCCTCCAACTTCCAATTAGTGACAGCCCTTGCCGCGAGCGAGATGGCTGCCGTCGACGATATCCGCAGTAAAGGTATCGAGGTAAAGGTATTGCCAAGCGTCCATTCCGTTTATTTCGAAAACACGTATGGAGAGAACCAGGATAACCGGACACAGCGGGTCTTGGCGAAAGCCGACCCGTTTACGGCAGAAGGGCTACAGGACGTAAACGCCCGGATTTTCCACTTAGGAAGCCTGCTGGCCGACGACTTCTCGCTCGATGTGGTGAAATACTTGTCGACCAAAGGTATCCTGTCGGTCGACGCCCAGGGTTACTTACGCGAAGTTCGCGGCGAAAAGGTTTTTGCCGTCGACTGGCCAGAGAAGCAGGAAGCCCTGAAGTACATCCATATCCTGAAAGCCAACGAGCATGAAACGGAAGTCCTTACCGGCTGCAAAGACCCTCGGAAGGCGGCCCTGATGCTTGCCGACTGGGGTGTAAAAGAGGTACTACTGACACTGGGCAGCATGGGATCTGTCATCTATGCCGACGGCGAATTCCATGAAATCCCCGCCTATCCGCCTACGGAAGTAGTAGACGCCACCGGTTGCGGCGACACCTACATGGTCGGCTACCTGTACATGCGAGGCAAAGGCGCCTCCTACAAAGAAGCCGGTTGTTTCGCCGCCGCCATGTGCACGATCAAACTGGAAGCCTCCGGCCCTTTCGACGGTACGGAAGAAGAGGTTTGGGAGATCGTGAGGAAGGGATAACAAATTGCCGGATAGAAACAGCAATATTTCGGGAAATTGCTGTTTCTATCCGGCAATTTAGCAAAAAGGGGAGAACCTCACGGTTCCCCCCTTTCCTTTTTTGAATCAAATGATTCCCTCTTTACGAGGAGCGCATAGCTTGATGCAGGGTTATTAATTACTACCTAACGATTACTTTCGTTGTCGTTGCTTTACCGGCAGCAGACATGCGGACAATGTAGAGGCCGCTGTTGGCAGGAACCTGTACCGCGCTGCTGATGGAGTTGTTGTAGATAACCTGTCCACCCAGATTGATGATCGAAACCTCTACCGGGGCAGCCGGTTCGATGATGATCTGTCCGCTGCGGCTGTAAACCAGACTTTCGGAGAGTATCTTTTCGATAGCTGTCGCAAAGTCTACCGTCACCTGGCACATGGCCGTGAAACCACCGTCCACAGTCGTCGCAATAATGGTGGTTCGTCCAACCTTCAAAGCCTTCACTGTTCCATCGGCATCCACACTGGCAACCGCCGGGTCCGTACTGGTCCACTTCACATCCTTCTTGGTTGCACCGGTCGGAGTGACTGTAGCCACTAACTTTTCAGATTTCAGGCGCGGCAACGTAAGCGTTGTCTTGTTAAGGGAGATACCGGTAACGGCTGTCCCTTCACCTGGGGTGTCACCGCCGCCGCCTTCGCTACCGGATTTGAAGGTAATGGTTACAGTAAATGCTTCACTTCCGGCAATACAATACCATTTTTTAGGTTCACCACTAATCGATTCACCACCGGCAGTAGCATTTGCTCCAACAACAGAGACATCTCCAATCGTACCACTGGTAGTCGTAATAAACAACTTCATGCCGGCAGGCACTTTATCCGTAGCCGGATTGATCACCTTGCCTGTAGCATCTGTAAAGATCAGATTACTTGCATTTCCATTCTCAACCTTGACAGTCATAAGATAGGTTGCCACTCCTTTCAATGAGACGTAAGATTTAAGAGAAAGACCATTTACCGAATAGTTATTTGCATCACTCGGAGCGAAGTCTATATCTTGCTCTCCTGCCTTTTCTATAGCTTTATCTTCATACCAGGTAAACTGTCCCGGGACAGGGTTCCCCTGTGCATCGATAACCTTTCCATTTGTATCCAGAATAGAAGTAGACAACATGGCATTCTTGGCTACAGGTGAAGCATTCGGCACCTGAATATTATTTGCCGTCAGCACCTGTGGATTGATTGTAATCTTACCGATCTCTGTTTCTCCAAGTGCGCTATAATCAGTGCCATTGTCACAACTTACTTTAATCTTGTAAGTTCCGGCATCGATAGGGTCAGTAGTCGTATACGTATCCGTATTATTAGACTGTTTTACATACTGAATTTTCCAGGCGACATCTGTAGCTAAACCTAAATCAAAAGGACTGTAAGCTAATGAGCTACCAGTATAGTCAATATTCTTATCTACATTTGTCGGAGTGGTAGGAGCAGACATTTGTGTGAAAGCCTCAGCAGCAACACTAACCGTCACATTATTAGATACTGTAAACGTATGATTGCTTTGATTTAGCGTACCACCATCTGTTAAAGTTATCTTATCCCAATTGACCTTATAGCCCGCATCAGCTTTTGCATTAAGCGTCAATGTCAAGCCTGAATAGGTCTTTGCAACCGAGACGAAATCATTCTCGACAGAAACAGTACCATGATCACCGGCATTGGTCGCATAAGTGATCGTAACCGTTTTTGCCTGATCAGCCTGAGATGATGCAACCGATGTAGTCTTTATATATCCCATGTTATCATCTGCAGGGACAAAGTAAATGACGGAAGAGCCACCTGCTTTTGTTGCCGGCTCACGGTTCGGATATTTACTGTTGAAAGCGGCCTGATCCAACCATTCACCAGCTACTGTTGTTGTTGCAGCCGTTGCTGCTTCTCCCAATTTATCAGTAAACGGGATATCCAGCACACCCGGCATCCCCGGCTTAATCTCCAACGTATAGTCCGTTTCATTCTTATAAGCTGCATACAGGTCATCGGCATCACGTATGATGATCACCTTATAAGTTCCGACAGTCGAAGGTGCTACAACTTCTTTATCGTTTTTATCTTTAAACGTCACCTTGAAATCACTCAGGTTGGCAGCCGTTTTAACGGTGTACACATAGGCGTTACCATTATAGACAACTTCGGTCTTCCGTTCATTCTGGATACTGACCGGTTCGAGCTTCTTTACCAAAGCAGAGAAGTTCATATTGCCTTCCACCAGCAAGTCGTTATTGCCATTGGCAATCGCCTGGTTGTTCAACAGAAGGGAAATCAGCTTGTGGGTACCCTTATATTCCTCTTTGATAGAGGCTGTCACATTCTTAATCGGAGTGTTGAACTCAGACGGTTCGAACGTAACATTGCTAAACTCAACCTGTGCAGGAGCCTGGTTCGTCACTTCATATTTCTCTTTTATGAAGCTTGCAGCAATATTCATTGCAGCATTAACCTTAATAAAGTCACCTGTTACATCTTCGCCACCGGCTTTCAGCCATTCCAACTTGTACCCCCTGTTCGGGACTGCGACAATTGTCAGGGCAGAACCTTTGTCCACAGAAGAGTTCGGATTAACAGCATTATTTCCACCATCCAGCATTGTGATAGATCCGTTAACAGGATCAGTAACGGTTACCATCACTTTCGATGTCGGTATATCTTCAAACTCTACACTTACCGTATAAGAACCACCTTCGTCTCCACCTACTACAAAATTGTTGGCTACGGTTGGCGTACCAGTAGCGCCATCTGTTGCTTTATAGGTATAAGAAACAGATTTTACTTGCTTACCGGAAGCTGGTGTGGCAACGATTGTCAGGTTTGTGCCGTACGGAATTTGAGTATCTGATGTAATAGCTGTAGCACCATTTAAAACCTGGACTGTTCCGTTAGATGCAGAAGAAATAGTCACCTTACGGGTCGCTTTTGCGAAAGCCGCCTTGAAAACAGTTCCGTCGGGTACGGCAGTAACTGTTTTTTCTTTAGCTACCTCCATGTTCTCTGTATCATTAGAATTGTTTGCGTCAGCAGGCGAAACCCATGAAACGAACTTATATCCCTTTGCAGGTGTGGCAGTCGCCGTTATATCGGCATAAGCGCTTGTCGTTCCTACATACTTATTATCAGGAGTCGCGTCTTTGATCGCAACTGTACCGCCGGCAGATTGTTCTACGGTGACGGTAGCGACATATAGTGCAGAGACTGTTATGCTTTCTGTTTTTGTATTATAGATAGCAGAAGAGTCCGGGGTAAAAACGGCAGTATAGCTTGTAGTTGTCCCCTTAACAAGTTTCTGGTTCGGGTCAGCCCATGCCCATGTACCTTTGATCTCACGCTCGCCATATTTACAGATACCGCCTGTGATTGTTGCAACAGAAAGGGGTTGGCCTTCCCGCAAGGTTGCATCCTCACATTTTGGTTTGTCGCTATCAGCAACTGTCAGCGCCAACTTATTATTAATAACCAACGGTATTACCATGTCCAAGCCTTTCTTGTCGGCTGTTTCATCGGCCTGGAGTTTGACATAGTAAGTGCCGGCGGCCTTGATATCGGAAGCTCCGCTTGATATCTTATCGGCTTCTGCACAAGCTTTCGTTTTATAATAGCCTTTTATAATATCCGTATTACTTGTTCCGTTATCCTTTACGGTCACAGCCGTAGCACCCCCGTCGGTATTAACCGTCTGTGTCGTATTTTCGAAAGTCAGGTTCCAACTTTCTTTCTCTTTCCAGGTTACCGTTACATTAGTTTCTTCCTTTATCTGTCCGAGCGGAAGAGAATAGAGGTTCGGCTTTCCTGCCTCAAAAATGAGAGTCCCAAGAATTGTTTTAGCATCTACAGAACCTGTCCAGATCGCTTTCTTTGCACCGACCTTCAGCGAGTCGATCGTCTGGCCGGCCTGCGCTTTCAGGCCGAGGCGAATGTATGAACCATACTTAACCTGATTACCTTTCAGGATCACAGAATCTTTCGTATTCTTATAATCTCTTATCCATACCGTATCGGCAGCAGCGCCTTTATCCGTTACATTCAGCGTCACCATGAAGCCAGGCTCAGCGGGTGCTTTTGTGTCTATATTTTGTGCGTATATCGTCGGGGCCACAGCGAGGAGGGCGAGGGATAACGCGGTCTTTATATTCTTCATATTCATGTCGATTTTAATTGTTACTTAACGATTACCTTCTGTTTGTTTACAACATAGATGCCGGCCGGGAGATTGATCTGATAGCCGTCGGATACGACGCGGGCATTATAATGAATGCGGCCTAACATATCAGCGACAACCACCTGAACAGGTTCAGCCGTGCGGATCGTGATCATACCATGACCGGATTCAACATAATATCCTTCCACCGGAGCGATCACCTCATTGCCTGTCGGCGTATCGCCAACACGCAGAGAGCGCAATGTGCTGGTCGTCGCCGCGTCAGCCAGGATATAGCTCTGGAACGGAGCGACTGTCGGCGTGAACTGCTGCTTGAACACATTCTCCGTTGCATCAAAGATGTAGGCATAACCCGGAAGCTGCATATTGTAGAGGTTCGGGTTGGCACACATTTTCAAGGTAGGATTAGTACTCTTCAATTCGTTAACCACTGGAGCAGCTTTTGTTTCTAAAGAGACATTAGCCGGGCTTGTTACGTAGATCAGACTGTCTTTCTTGTCGCAAGCGATCAGGCAGGCAGAATCGGGAGTTGCACTTGCTGTTTTCATTTCAAACTCAACAGCATTTGCTTTTACGGTTGCACCCCAAAGACCTGTTTCACCATCAGTTCCAAAGTGTCCCTCTTTAGTTGTAACTGCATTACCGTTTGTCGTTTCACCTTCAGCATCTCTGACAATCATCGTCTTGCTGTCACCCAACGTATTGAACGGAAATCCGAATGCTTTCCACTTATCCGTCACCTTATAGGTCAACTGGACAGCTTTAGCTGTTACGGCTGTATTCGGAAGCACCTTCAACTGTGCGCCTTCTTCCATAAAGACGGTATCGAGGATCATTGCTGTGTTGATGTTCAGGATACCATTGCTCTTGATTATAACATTCTGCTCTGCATGCATGGCATCGTTCCAAGACTGTTCGGTTTCAATAACCGGAGTAGAGAACGCAGAAACGACAGCCAACTTATTGTCCGCAAGTGTCAACGCCTTTACCGTTTTGTTCTTTGCTTCTTTCGCAAATTCGACCGCTTCATCCTTGTCTGTTACCAGATAAGCATCCTCGCAGTTGATAACCAAACCTTTTCTCAAAGCAGAAGCAGTAAGGTCTTTTTCATTGAATGTTGCATATTTCACACCCGTATTCATCACACCGGCTACATTTGCAAAATCTTGATCGATCAACAGAGAATCCAGACCGGTAGAGATACTATCCAACTGAACAGTAGCACTGTTACTGACATATTCGGTTGCCAGGTTGGATGTCCAAACACGAGAAGTAGCATCATTATTTGATGTATGCAAAGTTGCTTTTGCCCAAGAACGGCTCAGTGTGCTTCCATAAGTACCGGAAACCATTGCTTTAATTTGCTCTGCTGTAGGAGTTAACGGAGTGCTCGTCCCAAATTTATCTTTATATGCATAACGGTCATAGTAAGCAATCTGTGGAGCAGCATCCTTTGCATACTCACCCAGTTTACAACCGTCATTCAAAATGATACCCGGCAAGTTATCTCTCTCACGGGAAAGTTTAACAGCGAACTTCTTATTTCCGCTTGTTGTAAAGTTTGTTGCTTTCAGTACGGAAGAGTTCAGGTGAACAGCCCCTTGAAGGTTATTGTCCATTGCTACGTTATTAAATATAAGACCTGTAAAATTGTAAGCATTGATACCGACAACATCCATATCTTTCATAATAAGATTGTTAATAGTTATAGTACTAACGTTATCATTTCCTTCTATATAGAACAGGTACTTTTTAGAACCGTCATTACTTGAATCGTTTGTATATTTCTTTCCAGAAATGGATTTACCGTTCCCTTCAATCGTCAAAGCCAGGTTCTTCATTTTAGAACCTTTCAAGTAGAAAAGACCCTGGAAATCCCCAGCTCCTCCCATCAATGTTGTACTTCCATCAAATGTCAAATCCTTTTCTATTGTAATAACAGAAGTCGTTTTCTCTTCACCGCCATCTTTAATCATTCCTACAGCAGTCTGCATTTCTGCAAAAGTAGAGACATTGGCATCGAAAGATTTGCCGTACTTCAAAGTACCCGTCTTTGTCAATGTCACGCCGCTTGTCATTGAGAGGCCGTCGTTGAAGGTCCAGGTTTTACTGGCACCGAGAGTAAACGCTTTCATCCAAGTTTCTTTACCATTGTTTACATTTACCAAAACTGAATCGATAGTAGCTTTTGTACCTGTCACAGTAACGTCTGCAACATTCAAACCACTACTTACACCAACAGTCGGAACGTTTGTTCCACCTTCAAATATAAATGACACCTTTTCAGGAACACCTACTTGCGAGCTTCCATAATTAGTCTGCCACTGATAAGTTCCACCCAGATATACATATATATCTTTCGGATCGCTCGGATATGTACAATTTTTGAACGTCATTGTGATATCTTTTGCCATACCACGATTCACGCCGGCAATCTCAATCGGGTACTTGGTTGTTTTTGTAAATGTACAATTATCAAATGTTCCATTTACTTTATCGCTACGTCCGTTCGAACCATTGCCGTAAACACCACCGATGATCGTTGCACCCTTGACAATTGCTGTTGCTTCTTTTACATAAGCCTTGTTGCCATCAGTTCCGCCAACACCTATATAGCAGTAAGTTCCTCCTCTGATATCCAAGATAGCTCTTTCAACCGTATTTTTACATGCAGAGAACTCCCCATAAGCAGTACCGTCTGTACGTCCGCTTTCCAAACCACCGCAAATAACCCAGTTATAGGGAATACCTACAGAAGCCGTTCCCGAAAGAGATATATTTACATTCTTAGTCACATTATGATACAAACCACCACCAAACAAACTGTTAGTTACCGTTCCGCCAGTCATAACAATACGTGTTGAATCTGTAACACCTGCTGCTGTCGATTTAACAGCACCGCTTGTTCCAATCTCGCCGTAGCCACCACCGAATAACATAGAGACTGTACCGCCAGTCATAGAAATATCGGTATTTGTCACTGTAGCATTCTTTTTACCTCCGAAGATAACCGGATTACATCGTTTTGGCAGCTCTACCAATATGCCGCCGTTCGCATCTTTAATAGCAGTAAAATCAGGATATAATTCACTTTGTTCAATAGATATTGGCTTACCATCTGCATAAACAAAATTGTAACCAATCGTCCAATCTGTATGATTAGGGAATACGGAATAATATTCCATATCCAGACCCGACTTTACCCAGTACTTCTTAGCCTTCTCTTTTACAACGCCATTGACAACAGTTGCATTTATTGTGTAGGTCTCCCAATAACCATATCCCTCTGGTACCGTAACTATATCATCCGCTGTTGTCTGTTCTGTCCAGATCTTATACGGTTCATCAAAGCGCGAGATGTGATCAAACGTGAATTTAAGCGTATATTCAGGAGTACCTTTATCTATATTAACACCGCCCCAAACGTTCCGGTCTGTTTGAAAGCCTTTAGCTTCAACAATAGAATGAACCAATAAACCGGCATGTGCATTATCTAATGAAGCAACCTCATCCAGTACCGTTGTCATAGCAGATTGGACATTGATACCGGATGCCATGGATTCTCTAACACACAAATCCTTCAATGTAACTGTCTGTCCGGATTGTCCACCTGAAATCGTTACCAGATTGGCAGAACTACTAATGATCTCGCCATCTTTTTTAGGCCATTCGGCTGTTTTATCTGCAATTATTTGCGTTTCCAAGCCAAGTCCCGGAGGAATAATACCGACTAAAACTATAGGTTTATCAATCACTAATTGAGAAGTCAAGTAATAGTTTGCCGGAGCCAGCTGGATCGTATCGCCAGCAGCAGCTCGATTGATCGAGTCGCGCAGTCCCTGGACATCCCCTACCTTATTACCTATTGTGCCAACATGGAAAACATGATGGGTGCCGCCTTCCGCATGTAGCCAACCGACGCTTGCCACCAGCCCTATACTGGCAGCAAGCAAAAAGTGTAATTTTCGCTTCATAAGCTCTTGTTTTTAAAGTGAGTAATTTAATATTGAATAAGTTCTTAACATTTATTAGTTGGATAGGTGTCGAGGCCAGGGTCAACACTTGTATCGAAGCCTAAGTCGACACTCATATCGAAGCCGGGATCGACACCCATATCGAACGAGGGGGCGATACAGGTATCGAAGCCTGCTTCTTCTTATATGAGGGTTGGGAGAGCGGCATCAAGGCCACCCTTCCGGGTTAGAGTTCTCCAGGACGTTCCTCTCCACCTCCGACTGTCAGCAGGATGGGAAAATGGTATGTACGGGGTTCTTTTACTAATGTATAGCTACTGCCGGCTTGCGTCGTTACGCTCAGATAGTAAGAGCCGTTGGCCAGTTGAGGGATCGAGACGATGATCTGGGATTTCGTGTTGGATACGATAACAGAGACCTTTGTCGGTTCGCCACCACTGTCGGGAGTGAAATAAACGCCGACGGAAGGGTCGTCGCCCTTTAATAACAAGGTAGCTCCGCTGATAATGGCTGGGCCTCCGGCAGTCAGTTCCAGGTTTACTTTACCGGTTGTCGAATCGGTAATGGAGTTGATAACCGGACCGACAGTGGCCATGTGAACCTTTGCCGCCAGGTTTTCCATCCCTTTCAACAGGGAACGGCTCGGCGTGAAGGTTATACCGAATTTATTCTTCGCTGGGTCGAAAGAGGGTTTCTCTCCTTCAAACGGACCATTGATGTTCAATAAATACTGTCCGACACCGTCGACCACACTTTTGCCGTTGAGAACGTTCTCGATCTTTTTCTGATCCGCCAGATCGAGGATATTGATGATTGTTTCCAAACGGTATTCAGTACGTTCTTTCACAATGTCTTCGGCAATATTCGCATTATGAGAAGTGCCGGTAATCTCTACTCTACCAGTATAGTCGCCAGGGGCTTCCGTTAATACATTGTCGTACAATTCCACAGATAAGATCGTCTTTTCAGTCGCCATAATATTTTAAATTAAAGTTGCCCGCTGGTGAGGCGGAAATTACCAATACATTTACTCTTTTACCCTTAATTCTGATTTAAGGTTCGGTTTATTACTTTTGGCTTGACCCAAAAGTAACCAAAAAGTCAAGGCTTCACCCGCCTCGCTACTCCGTTTCCTTCGTTCGCTGTCGCATCTGAAACTCGCTTCGCTCAAACAGCAGATGCTCCGGACGCTCACTGCGGTCACTCCGCTTAACGCTCACCGGCTAAGGCCGGAACAAAAAGCTGACGCTTTTCTTAGGATTGCCGATTCCGGCTGTCCCGGCTTTTTATGTTCTTACTTGTGTTGAAAAACATCGAATAGATTAAAATATCACATAAAATCCCCTACCCACTTAAATTTAAGCAGATAAATATTTTTTATTACAAAAAGATTCATATCTTTGCCCCATCAAGATTGAAGATAACCCTTGTTTATCAAATTATCTCTAATCCTAACACCCTACCTTAAATCAGAATTAAGGTCAAGCCCGTAGCCTCACAAGATTGTCCACCGTTCCTATTATTAATAGATTTGCTTTACTCAGTTCCGACTGGTCTAACTGGGCGAGGTAATGCCGTGTCGTCCGCTCCGACGTATGTCCCAGGGCCTGGCTGATAAGAGCAATCGGCGTATATTTCCGGTAAGCGATGGTTGCCCATGAATGGCGGACAACATACGAGGTGAGAAAAGCCGGCAGTTGTAGGCGGCCACCGATCATTTTCAGCGCTACATTATATTTACGCAGGAGTCTCTTGTAATGTTCATAAGACGCCGGGCCTTCCGGGGGGAAAACCGGGAAAAGATAGGGGCTCGACGACGAAGCATACTTATCCAGCAAACAACGCATCCCCCGGGTGATACCGATCCGGATAGGCGAACCTGTTTTCGTCCGGTTATAGACAAGCGTGTCTCCTTCGATATTGGCATGTGTGAGATGCGCCAGGTCGACAAACGGCATCCCGCAAGCTAAAAAAGAAAAGGTGCACAGATCGGCTGCAAACTGCAAGCCGGGTTCTTCCTTCAGTTCCAGAGCGGAGATCTGCTCAAAGACCTTCAGGTCGACGGCCCGTTTGGCAGATTTCTCCGGATGAATCGTGATGTGTGCAAAAGGGTGGATACGGGGGATATAGGCTAACTCGCGGATAGTGGTGTTATAGATGGCCCGAAGGGCACAGATATAACTGTTCACAGTGTTTACCTTCAGCTTCTTCCCGGCCTGTAGGAAAGCGATAAAGCCATCTACCAGGGAGGGTGTCATCCCCAAGAGGCAAATATCACGGCCATTCATAAATTTTCTAAACCAGTTACCGGCAGCCCGGTACAGATCGGCAGTGGCATCCCGCCCCGCATCCCGGCGGCGCAAAATCAGGATATCCACAGAGCGGAACAGATACACTTTCGAAGGGCGCCTTTTTGTTCTGTTTGTTGTCATAGTCTTTCTAATTTGATAAAACGAATATACAACAAACAAAGGATAGATAAAGGACTTTGCGAAGAATGGCAAGGGCGGCGGTCAGGTGGTTTTCCACTGTCCGTTTACTGATATCAAGGCGCGTGGCGATTTCGTCATTAGACAAACCTTCCTCACGGCTCATCCGGTAGATTTTGCTTCGCTGGGGAGACATTTGATCGACCGTACGGTTAATGATCGATTGCAGTTCGCGAACGAACAAGGCTTCTTCCTCTGATTCGGCCGGAGAGGCTTCCTGCAGGTATTCGTTCGTATATTTTTCCGATACAATGAGACGGTCGAAGTAGTCGTACACGGTAAAACGCGCCATCTGGAACAGGTAGGAGGAGAAAGAGCGGACATTTTTAAGTTTTTCGCGGTCTTTCCATAACGAGAGAAACAAATCCTGCGCCATATCGCGGCTGACTTCCTTGTCGTGCGTCAGGCCGACAAGGAAATTTACCAACCGGGGCTGGTACTGGAAAAATAGGTGTTCGAATGCACCAACGTTCCCTGCTGCGATCTCCTTCAGGTAGTTTTGCTCTTCCGGTAATTCCATAATAAATGCGAAGTAGCGAAAAATATCAGAATAATCAAAACAAAAGCCTGTTATTCCTACACTCGAAACATAGGAATAACAGGCTGGAAAAATCACTTATTAAGGAAAGACACTCAAGTCAAAGTCAAGGCATCCGGACAAATCCCTCGGCCTTTACTTTCCAGGTCTCATCTTTCGGGAAGCCCGGAAAATCGCCTGTAGAGCCGTCCCATCCTCCGGCCATCATTGCTATTGCAGTCAGCAACGCTCCATTGGAGGGGAAATAAGGGAATGGACCTCCGGTTGCCAATCCATGTTCGTCAAACTGGAAATTTGGCGAAGAATGTAACAAATAATCAAGCGCCAAGGCCGGCTTGCCATTCCGGGCAGCCGCCATTGCCAGCATAGGAAAATCCCATCCCCATACATGATTAAAATTCCATACGGCAGAGACCTTATCCAATGTATGCACAAAGATATCCCTGTCAACCCCATCTCCCGGCAACATACCCGAAGTCCCTATTAATGCAGGATGTTCAAATGTATATTTAGTCCACATATCGGGAATATCCTCATAAGTCGTGTAAACGCCGTCTTTTACCGGTAAGGGAGATAACTTGTCCTCCACATCTTTCCACTTCTTCTCTACCGGTAATGACATACGCTTGCGCCATGTCTGGGCAACACGCAGACCGAAACGCCAATATCCTAACTCAAAAGCCGGATTAACCGTTTGCATAGGATCCGTATTCTCCGAAACGATAAATACCGGAGGTCCTAATACATAACGATTCTTCTGCTTGTCGTAATGGACAAAGTCTGCCATGAAATCGGCCGTTTCAAACACGACATCGCGCCATTTCTCCAAGGTCTCTGCTGTTGGATGCAACCGGTAATCCAATTCTGCAAAATAAATAGGATGGGGTTGCTGCCAGAGTAACGTGGCATGGATAATATGAGGCCAATCCCGGTCAAAACCGGCCGTACACTTAGGCCAGCGAGCACCTTTATACCCCTGCTTCCGGGCTCTTTCACGGGAAGTCGGTAAAAAATCCTTGTATACATGCAGGCTTTTATCCAGCAAATCCCAACGATCCCATAGAGCATAATGCACCCCATGCCACCAGATCATCTCAAAATGAAAACGGCCATACCATCCATTATTGAGCAACCCGCTTTCCTGCGGAGGCAGTGAGCCGGCTTCGTTTACACGCATAACATATTGAGACAGGACAATCCTTCTCTCCAGTTCTTTCCAACGAGGGTCCGAACTCTCCGACAAATCGATAGCGGCTCCTGAATTCCAGAACCTCTCCCAAGCCCTGATGCTTGCCTCAAACACATTCTCATCCAAAGAGGTTCCTTCTTCCTCCTGCGTGAACAGACAGGTAAAATCGAGTTTATCCGTATCAGAAGGCCTAAGTTCGAAATAATGGGGATTCTCTTGAGTGGCCGGAGAGAACTGTGCCGGAGACTTCCATCGCAGGATAGTCGAATAATGGGTATCATCCATTTCCCGGGAGATCCGGACAGACTGCCCGGTTTGCTTCTTTACCGAGGAATGATGTTTTTCCGGTTGATCATATACTCCGACATAGGCAGCGCCCTGATTCCTGTCCGCATACGGGAAATTAATAAACACGGAAAGTCTTCCTTTCCGTATCAAATCACTTTTCACTTCCACCCCGATCATATCCAAATCCGGGTGACAGGCCGTTCTCACGACTACAGGTATGCCATCCAACTCAAAGCGGCTCGTAATAATGCCCTTCCACAGGTCTGTTTCCTGAACGGCGTTCCGTATGTCATCAGGACCGGCCTCCGTCCCGTCAGACAATAACAATTTCAAACCGATACGTCCCAAATTGAAACGATGCGGATTTGCGGCCAGCCAGGCGGAAAGCTCCGGTTGGTCAGGGTTAGGCAAGTCATAATCGACTTGCCTTCCATACGTATTTATCGGGCCCTGCCTGTAATCCTTATCAGACATACCTTCGGGCAACGGAAAGCTATGCCAGCTCCATTGCGCCATCGTATTAAACGGAACAAATGTTTGCAGCCCGGTAATATCCACTCCAAAAGCAAACTCTCCATTTCCCACCTGGGCCGGACTCTGTGGATTCGTTTTTGTCGTAACAACCTTGTGCCTGTCAACCACCGCTTTCCGATCGATACGAGATTGGGCCTTCACGGATAAGGAAACCAGCAATACAGGGAACAAAATATAAATCAAATGCTTCATCTTATAACGATTGAATATTAATATCCCGGATTTTGAACCAAACATCCTTTACTCTTATCCACCTCCGCACGAGGAATGGGAAGTAAATAATGCTGATCCAGGAAGATTCTTTTTAATAATAACGTAGCTTCATACGTCTTATTGCCATCTTCCGATTTCTGTATATTAATGGCTAACAACGCTTTATTTTCTGTTTGATCTGCAATTTTCCACCTCCGGACATCAAAGAAACGATGTCCTTCAAAGGCCAGTTCCACACGTCGTTCATTCCTGATCTTATCACGCAAATCCAGACCGGTGGCAGTAACCGGAGGCATCTGTACGCTCTGCCGTCCTCTCACCTTATTTATATATTCCCGGGCAGTCTCTTCATCTCCCAATTCGTACATAATTTCAGCATAATTCAGATAAAACTCTGCCAACCGGAAATAAATCCAGGGGTTTTCCGGCTTAACGGAAGAACCTGTAGGAGGAATCGATTCAACCATAAACTTTTTAAATGCATAACCACTCCTGGAAGCATTCCACGAACCGATGCTACTTTCCGGAGAATCCAGACCGCCGTGCCATGTTTCCGTTTCTCTTCCGGCCCACATAGAACCATCATGCAGGATAGAGGCGTCAAAGCGAGGATCGCGCCCCACATAAGGATTTGTTTCATCATAGCCGGAAGCGGGGTTTACCTGCAATGGCAGTTCTTCGTTTAAGTAAGGCAATTCCCCATTCTTCATTTCATACGCATTCACCATGTTTTGGGTCGGATTCTCTGCAGTATACCCATTCGAGCCATTCCGTCCGTTCCACAACATAAAGTCTGTAGAATTAGCCTGCGTAAAATAGCGGGCAAATATTATTTCGCTATTATCCTGCAAGAAAATAGATTGGTAATCAGCGCACAGCGAATAATCGGTATCTAATACGGCTTTTGTCGCTTCCCGTGCTTTTTCCCATTTTTCTTTAGCATGATCCGGATTGTTCTGCTCACTTGCAGCATAAAGAAGCACCCTTGCCTTCAATGCCTTGCAGGCATCTCCTGAAGCCCGTCCCTGACTGTCACTTCCCATTTTAGCAGGAAGCAAAGCAATCGCCTCATCCAGTTCTTTTACAATAAAATCGACACAATTCTCATACGAATCACGGGAAACCGTATAATCCTGGTTCAAATCAAACACATTCGTAATCAGAGGTACCCCGCCGTATCGCCAAATAAGATTGGCATACACAAAGGAACGGATAAACTTCATTTCCCCGATCATGCGGTCCTTTATTGACGCCTCGACAGGTGATTCTTCTATGCGATCAAAGAAGATGTTGATTGAACGGATAGAAGCGTAAGCCGTTCCCCAGAAATTCATCTTACTGCCAAGATTAGTTACATTATCCGAAGTCAATTCCCCTTTTTGAATAATCCATTGATTATTCCAGTTATGAATACAATAGGCCTCGTCACTTGCCGCACAGATCATATCCTGCACGAATTCATGACTAATGTAACTATAAGAGGCATTCACATAAAGCTCGATCAAAGCGCTATCTTCCCAAACATCGGCATCAGAGACCTTATCCAAAGGTTTCAGGTCCAGCACATCACAGGATGTGAAAGCCAGGAATGCAAACAATATATATATTATCTTTTTCATATTCAATCAGTATTTAGAATGTTAGATTTATACCAAAATTATAAGTCCGTTGCTGCGGATAATACCAGTAGCCTGAAGTTTCGGGATCAAAGCCCATATCCTTCATATGATCATAAATAATAAATAAATTATTAGCACTGAAAGAAACCCTTAGGTTCTGGACCCACAATTTCTCACATATATTTTTAGGGAGATTATATCCGAACTCCAAATTCTTAAGTCTTAAAAATCCAGCGTTCAACAACCATTGAGTTGAATTTTCCGTATTATTATTCCACATACTGGAACTACCCCGCGGCATTGTCGCTTTAGTATTTTCCGTTGTCCAACGATCATTTGCACGCCATTCAAGGAAATTACCTAAAGAGTAACTCATCACGGCAGAATAGCCTCCAAAGAACTGCTTCGCATTCTCCTGCCCCTGGAATAATAAAGACAAGTCAAACCCTTTATATTCGAAATAAGTATTTAATGAATATACGATCTCCGGTGTATTCGTTTGATTCACACGGATGCGGTCTCGCGAGTCGATTTCCCCGTCTTTATTGACATCCTCGTAGATAAGATCACCGGGCTGCGTGTTTAATAAATGCGGATAAGAAGCAATCTGGTCTTCCGATTCAAAAACCCCGATAGCATGATAGTACAATTCAGAGCCTATCGGCCGACCGGTTGCATATTGATACGGTTCAGCCGCCGGTTGTTCATCACTGAAAATAACTTTATTCCTTGCAAAAGAGACATTGGCCGCAATACGGTATTTCAGCGGATTCGCGTAATTCTCATGCGATACGACCATTTCAAAACCCTGGTTATCTACAATCCCGATGTTTTCATCCGGCAGCTTCAAACCTGTATAATCGGGAATAATCGCACTTCTCTTTGTCAGGATGTTGGAACGCCGGGTTTTAAAATAATCGAAATCGACCCCTAACAAGCCATTCCAGAATCTGGAATCAAAACCGATATTATACGTTTTAGCCACTTCCCAGGTAATGTTCGGATTCGGGACACCGTTCTGGACAAGGCCGGTCACATCATTTCCTCCTACTACATAGTTACTGTCGAACTTATAAGTCGTCAGATACTGGAACGGATCGACCAAATCATTACCCATCTTACCATAAGAACCTCTGATCTTCAAATTATCCAGGAAAATCAGTTGTTTCATAAAAGATTCTTCGGAGATTCTCCAACCTAAAGAGAAGCTGGGGAAAAATCCATATCGTTTATTTTCCGGGAAATTGGGAGAACCGTCGCGTCTAAACGTAAACTGTGCCATATATTTACCGGCATAATCATAAGAGAAACGTCCGAAAATGTTTTGACGGGCACCCTGGGAAGAACTACCGTCATTCGATTGCTTATTCTTATCGCTGCTACCTGCAAATATCTCGGGTATCGAAGTCGAGATGAAGTCACTCCGATAGGCTTTCAGGAAATTCCCTTTTGTCTGAGTCTGTTCATATCCGAACATCGCGCCCACATGATGTTCCCCGAAAGTCTGATCATAATTGATCTTACCCACCAGATACATGTTCGTCGGATTCTCATATTTCTGCTCGAGATTGGCCTGATTCGGTGTCTTGCCGGAAACTCCTTTATACAGCTCGCCGGTCTGGTCATCTTTATAATAGACATACGCCGGAGTGTTGAAAGTTTTAGTCCGCACAAAAGACGCATCATAACTGGCTATACCATCCAGCCATAAACCCTTCAGCCAGGGGATATCCAATTTAAAAGAGAGTGTCGATTGCATCGCAGTCGTTTTCAAATCCTGATAACCGGAAGCATCGCCAACGCGGTTCATCAAGTTCTCACTATCCCTGTTCGGCATCAGCTTATCCGTTCCCGGCCAATACGTCTGCCAGGTAGGCAAATACAAAAAGACGTGGCTATATATATCGCTTGTTCCCCCTACCGGATAGTGGCTGTCATTTATTTTCCCGGCAAGGTCAAGTCCAACCTTCAGGTATTTCGTCACTTGCACGTCTATATTCGAACGAAGATTATATATACGGACGCCAGTCGTTCCCTCTTTGAACTGACCGCTTTGGTGAGACTCGCCCAATGACAAATAATATTTCACCCGCTCACTACCTCCCGAGACGGATAAGTTTACCCGGTGTTGAGGCGTAACGTTCTTTATCATCAGATCAAACCAGTCCGTATTGGGATAATCGGGGTCCGTACCGTTTCTGTATTTCTCCAGTTCCTCATTCGAATAGCGAGGCAAGCGTCCCTCTCCCTCTTCAATCTCATTATATACTTTTGCATACGTATAAGAATCGGCCATTTTAGGAGTCCGGGTCGATTGAGAAAAGCCCTGATTGAAAGAAAGGCTGATCGAAGGCTTCAACTCTGCTCCGCGTTTGGTCGTTACCAGGATAACCCCATTGGCAGCCCGGGCGCCATAGATAGCGGCCGAAGCGTCTTTCAACACCGAGATATTCTCGATATCGTTCGGGTTCAATTCGCCTAAGCCTCCTCTTTCCACACCATCGATCAAAATTAACGGAGATGCATTCCCCGTCGTGCTCTTACCACGTATAAAGATAGAAGGATCATCCCTGCCCGGTTCTCCGGAACGGTTGTTTATAATGACACCGGGTAAACGGCCCGCTAAAGAATTAGCGATGTTGATGGATGGGCTCTTCGTGATTTCCTCTCCTTTCAGAGCCACGACGGAACCGGTCAACGTCACTTTCTTCTGAGTTCCATAACCAACCACAAGAACTTCATCCAACGCCTGCGTATCTTCCTTCAACTGGATATTCAAAGAAGTTTGATTTTTCCCTACCGTGACGACCTGATCCAGATAGCCGATATACGTCACACTCAACTTTGCATTTTCCGAAACCGACAAGGAAAAACCGCCGTCCATATCCGTAATCGTACCATTGGTCGTCCCTTTTTCCACAACATTGGCTCCGGCGACGGGATCTCCGTTTTCGTCTTTTACGATACCTTTTACAACGATCTGTTTTTGCTGGGAAACGGAGGGTTCAGCACTTCCTTTTCTGGATATAACGATCATCTTTCCCTGAATGGAATAGGACAGTCCGCTATCCAGTATGGCAGACAACACTTCTTCCAACGATGCGTCGCTAAAATTATGCGTGATCTGCTTCCGTTCATTTACCTCGTCTTTCTTATAAATGATGGAGTACTGTAGTTCTTTCTCTACTTCTGCCAATACTGTCTTTAAAGGAACATTCTTAAACTGCCGGGTGATCCGCTGTGCATTCATGGAGGTAGCTCCGGAAAGCATCAAGGCAAGGATCAAGGCCCTTCCTACATGTTTTCTATACATAAACCAATAAATTAAAGAATTAGATTTAATACTATATTAACAATTGCGCTATTGTTTCTTGATATAAATATCCCTGCCCCGCCGCTCGTAGCGGATCGGAATGATCTCCGAGAAAGCCTGGAAGACATCTCCGACAGTCTCCTCATTCCGGAGCGAGACACGGAAAGCGACCTCCTTTTCCAGGCTGTCATCCAGATGAATCCGGACATCGTACTTGCGGGATAGGCGGATTGCCAGTTCGTTGAGTGTGATTTTATCATATTCAACCCTTCCTTCCGTCCACGACTTATATTGGGATGCCTGCACCTTCTGACGGGAGAAACTGCCGTTCTGCTTATCGAGACTCAGCAATTCACCCGGTGCAACCGGTATATGCCGGTCTTTGTATAAGATATCGATCGATCCCTCCAACAAGGCCGTCTTTGCCAGCATATCTTCGGGATAAGACGACACATTGAATTTCGTTCCTTTCACCAATACACTGTAATGGTCGGTCCTGACCGTAAAAGGTGTGCCGCCCGGCTGTTTCGTCACCTCGAAATAGGCTTCTCCGGTCAGAAAGACTTCGCGGTTTTTCGTATTGAAATTGCCGGCATAGCATAAAGAAGAACCGGCATTCAGCCATACGACCGTCCCGTCTGCCAGTATCAGTTTGCTTTTCTCCCCATAGGCGGTTTCCAATGCAAAGAGATTGCCGGCGACGTCTGCGACCCGGTACTGGTAGAAACCATATATTCCTCCCAACAATAGGAGACAAGCAATTGCAGCGACTGCGATAAATCGCTGCAATTGCTTGTGTTTAGGACTAAACACACTGCCTAATGACTGACGTACCTGCATCCGGCGTTGTAACTGTCTCCATTCATTGGAAACTTCCGGGATAAGTTTACAGGAAAGCATCCATTCTTCTTCCCACCTGCGAAAAGATTTCTTATTTTCGGGAGTAGCATCTACAAACCGGAAAAGAGTTTCTTCTTCGGAAGGGGAAACGCGTCCTTCAAAATAACGTATTGCCAACTGATGATTATCGATCTCCTGTTCTTTCATTACTTTTGCTTTCTATATGATGTAACAACTCAATTAATTTCTACCCAACCTATGCGGTTTGAATTTTGCAAAAAAAATTCCATACCAAGATAAATATCTAATTATCCTGATATGAAAACAATGCTTTCTATCTGCATTAATCAGCAAGAAGCCAAGCTAATATCGCAATATATACATCCAACGGATATTTCTCCCTGAAGTGTACGGAAAAGCGGGTCAAGGCTTTGGCTATATGTTTTTCGACCGCCGTAGTCGATATATGGAGAGCATCTGCAATCTCCCGGTTCTTCATTTTTCTGAAGCGGCTCATCTCGAAAACTTCGCGGCAACGCGATGGCAGGTCGTTCATAACAATATCGATCTGTTCCTGCAGTTCCTTATACAGAAGGGAATGTTCGGGGCTCAGGTTAAAATCCCAATAATAAAGTTCTTCCTGCCCGGCCACCGCATCCAGATGTTCCAGGCTATGCTGTTCGACCAGCCGCAGATGTTTCAAATAATTGAGACAGGCATTCCGCACCATTGCAAAAAGAAGGGACGAGACGGAGACGGCTTCTATCAGATCTCGTTTCTCCCAGAACTTCAGAAAACTTTCCTGAATAATATCCCGGACAGCTTCGTCGTCATTCACAAAGCGAGCGGCATATCCCCGTAACCGGGGATAATAACTGTTGAACAGGAACTCGAATGCCTCGCCGTTTCCGCCTTTTATCTCCTGCAATAATATCTTCTCGTCTGTAAAGTTCTCCATTTTAGGAATCAACTTGTTTCATGAAGAATGCCTCATCTCCCTGTTCCCGCAATTGTAAAAGCCCTCGATGTAGATGTTGAGATCTTTGTCGATCTCGACAACGGCGAAACTGTTGTTCTCCGGAAGGCTTCCTTCGATCATTCCTTTCATCGTAAAATAGTGGATGCCACCTCGGAAACTGTAGTTTCCCGCGTGATGATGTCCCTGGATAACAGCGACAACCTTGTTGCTTTGCTCCAATACGGAAACGATCTCTTCGGCATTGCCGATACAGAGTTCCTTGCTGATGCCGGAGAAAGTATCCAATAGCTCATGGATGAAAACGACGGCGGGCAGGTCATCTTTCTGTAGCTCCTGTTGCAGCCATTCCTTCTGCTTGGGCGGGATAAACGCTTTGGTCCAGTCGAAATCGCCGGAATCATAGTCGCTACCATCCTCGTTGCAATTGCCGTCAAGCACGATGAAACGGATCTGATTTTGGACAAAGGAGTAATAAGGTTTCCCTTTCGCGTTTCCGTGATTAGCCGTGTGAGACAGGAATTCCTGCTTGGAGATGCTGTCCATATCGTGATTGCCCAGGACATGATAGAGCGGCCCGTCAAACGTCCGGAGCTTTCCCTCTATCTCATCGAGAAACGACAACGTCTGCCCGCGTTCAGGGGAATCGCCCTGGTCTTTCAGGTCGCCCAACTCGATCATGAAATCGAGCTTCCGCTTGTTAAAGACACCGATCGCCTCTTCCAGTTTAGGAATGGATTGTTCATAATAGCGCGTCCCGTGCACATTCCTGTGGGCGAAATGGATATCGGTAACCAGCCCGAAGCGCAGCCTCTCTTCCTTTTCCCCGGCCAGCAGGCCCGGACAAGATAAAAGCAAAGCGCCTGCACAAGATCTTTTAAAGAATAATCGTCTGTTCATGGTTTAATTCTATTATCACTTTACCTGTACCACAAAAGCATACCGGTACTGACCCGGTTTCAACCGGTATTCATCCAACACCGGCAATCCCCAGGAGTTATCGCCACCGACACCCATCTGGCAACAGTCGATGTTGACAACCGTATTTGCATGCTCTTTCAATTCAAAATCATGTTCCGCCGATGAAAGGGTTTGCTGCGTATAGGGCCATGCGCTGCACTGGAAAGGCGAACCGGTCGCAGTGAAGCAGATCTCTCCCTGCCGGGGACCGCTCAAACGCAACCAGCGGACATCGCTGCGGTTCGCATTTTCCTGCGGGCGGACATAAGGCGTTATCCATGTCGTGACAGATGAATGGTGCACGCCGATAGCCGCCCCGGATTTCCGGTCCAGGTAGTTTTCCTGCGGTCCTCTTCCGTACCAATCTATCGCCTGCAGGTTTTTATCTATTTCAAACTGTAACCCGATACGGGGTACATCCGGCGCATTTTCCGGTATGGAGAAATCCAGGCGGAAAGCGATCGTGCCGTCCGGATCTATCCGCTGCTCGACAACTGCAGTCGTCCCGGTCGCAGCAAACAGGTATTCGCTTTTTACCAGCCAGCTATTACCGGATGCGGGAATACATTGCATGTTCCGCAGTGTATAATTTTCGGCTTCCCGTTCCCAGGCTCCTAACTTTTCCCCTACTTTCCAACCGCCGTCATTATCCGTCAGGGCGCGCCAGAAGTTGAAACGCACTTTATCTTTAACCCTCGGTTCGCCGTTCACAAGATATTCGGAAAGCAATCCGGTTTTCCGGTCGAAGCACATACTAAACCCCTGCCCTTCAATCCGGAGCGAATCGGGTTTTTCAATCTTATGCAACTTTCCGGAAGCAGAAGCAGCACTTGGCAGCGCCGGCATTTTCTCAGAAAGCAACCATTGTTCCCAGGCAACGACAGTCCCTTGGTCTGCCCAAACAGTCTTCTCTTTCAAAGACAACCGAACCGTCAACGCATATTCGTGATCCGTATTATACCGCACAGATCCGGGAAGCCGGCACACCCCGCTTTTCAGAGGAGCGATATCAAGAGCCGGAAGTTTTCCTTCCGACAAGACTTTCCCGTCTTCCAGCAGTTCATAGCTCCAGTCATAATCCCGGAGGTTCAAGGCATGCTGACGATTCGTAACTTCGATCTGCAAAGGAGAGGTCTCCATCAATTTAAAGGCGACCGGCTGATGCACCTTCCGCAATTCATAATAATGCGGGTGCGGAATGCGGTCCGCCCCGATCAGCCCGTTGATACAAAAGTTCTTATCATTGGGATAGTCTCCGAAATCTCCGCCATAGAGAAAGCCTCCCGACTGATTCTTGCAATCCTTCCACAAAGCCTGATCCACCCAATCCCAAACAAAACCGCCGATCAGCATATCGTTTGCATAGAACAAATCCCAGTAATCCTTGAAGTTACCCAAGCTGTTCCCCATCGCATGCGCATACTCATTCAACAGGAAAGGCTTGCCGGACGGATACGGGCCATGTTGCTCCTCGTTGCTCGATTCACCATGTTCGCCCTTGCGGATCGCCTTGCCCTGCAAATGCTGTTGCAGCCAGGCAATGGTGGGATATGTCTGGCTGTCCATATCGGCCGCCAGGTTCATATCGGCATACTGGATCAACCGCTTTTCCGGATCACAGCGATGCGCCTCTTCCCGCATTTCCAGGAAAGCATTCCCATAGCCCGCTTCATTACCCAACGACCACATCAGGACAGCAGGATGCTGCCGGTCACGAATCACCATCCGCCGCATCCGGTCCACACAGGCAAGGGTCCAGTCCGGCTGGTCGCCCGGCAATATCCGCCTGTGGTAACTCATCCCGTGCGACTCGACGTTCGCCTCATCCATTATCATCATCCCATACCGATCACAAAGCTCATACCAGCGCGGATCATTCGGATAATGGGAGTTACGGACAAAATTGACATTGCCCTGTTTCATCAGCTCCAGGTCACGGATCATTTCTTCTTTCGATAAAGACCAGCCCTGGGCAGGGGAAAACTCATGGCGGTTGACACCTCTCACCTTCAGCTTCTCTCCATTCAGAAGGATGGTGTTCCCGCTCACTTCTATTTTGCGGAATGCGACCGGCAGTTTATAGGCCTCAACTACACGGCCGCCTTTTTTCAGTTCCACCCAGACCGTATATTGCACGGGTATTTCGTCATACCACAACAGGACCTGCCCCAAATCAATCCCGGGCAAGACCTGCCCGGTTCCGAAGCCGGACGCCAAAGCCTCCAGTTCATATTCCCCGGGAGCCACGACAGCCACTCCTTCCGGAGATGTGACCGAAACCGACAGGCTATAGCCCTTGGCTGTTTCCGGCGTAAAATTGACCGGGGTATAATGCAGTTGCACACGTCCTTTCTTTGCCGGCAGATCCACTTCGGGGCAGGCGTACACATCCCAGAGGGCAATTTCGGGCACTGCCCTGATGAAGACATCCCGGAACAATCCGCTGAAACGCCAGTAGTCCTGGTCTTCCAGATAGGAGCCGTCGCAATACTTGTACGTCTCTATCGCCAGGAAGTTCTCACCGTCTACCAGATACTCATCCAACACAAATTCCGCCGGCAAACGCGAGTCCTGCGAATAGCCTACCTTTCGTCCGTTCACCCAGACAAACGTTCCCGAACTGGCTCCTGCCAGATGCAGGATGATCTTTTTCCCTTTCCATCCCGCCGGAACCGTAAACGTACGGCAATAAGAGCCGACCGGATTCCGCTGGCTGTATGTGGTATACCGGGCATCCGGCTCTTCCATCACAAAAGGCGGGGCGGCTTTAAACGGATAAGTCGAGTTTGTGTACAGGGAAACGCCGAACCCCTGCCGCTCGATTGTCGAAGGGACTTGAATCGTCGCCCATCCCTCACGCGAATATTCCGGTTTGTAGAACTCGACCGGACGCGATTCAGGATCGGGAGACCAATGGAAATCCCATTGTCCGTTCAGGGATTTCACCCAAGCGGCATGGTCATAATCAGACGACCTGGCTTCCTCCAGGGTCGGGGCAGGCCAGACATCAGTCCGCGGAGGCAACTTATTAATACCGATTACTTTCGGGTCCTGTATCTCGACTGGAACCTGGTAAAATATAAACTGTAAATTTCTTTCCGATTTCTCCCCTGCCCACAAGTCCGGGCAAGACAAGAACAGGGTTCCTGCACAGGATCGTTTGAAAAATAATCGTCTGTTCATGGTGCATTAGATTGATACAGGCAAATGTAAGCAATATTCTCAGAAATCAAATAAATCTGTTTACCTTTACCCGCATAAATAATCAACCAGTATGAAACACAGAATTATCTTGCTATTCATCAGCCTGCTCGCTTGCTCCCTGCAAGCCCAGACGATCCATTACAACGCATTCTCACACAACGATTACGAACGGCCCCGCCCGCTATTCGATGCCCTCTCCTTCCAATTCAATTGTGTGGAAGCGGATTTATGGCTAATCGACGGCGAACTGTATGTCTCCCACGACTCGGTCGCCCCCAATCCGGATATCACATTCGATAAACTATATCTGTTGCCTTTGGTAGAACGGATCAAAATGAACAACGGGAAAGTATATCCCGGCAGCGACCACCCGTTCTACCTGATGGTGGACTGCAAAACGGACGGCGAAGCGATGTATCCGGTCCTGAAAAAGAAACTGGAGGCATACGAATCTCTGTTCTGCCATGAGAAAGACGGCAAACTTCAAGAGAGCGCCGTGTTGTTCTACCTGTCCGGCAGAAGCCCACGCAAAGCAATTGCCGCCGAAACCAACCGCTTCATCTTCCTCGACGGTACGATCGACGATCTGGGGAAAGGGATTCCGGCAACGCAAATGCCTGTTATCAGCGATAACTATTCAAAGTATATCAACTGGAAAGGCGACGGAGAAATACCGGCCGACAAACTCGAAAAGATGCGCGAATATATCCGCCAGACCCATGCAGAAGGAAAGCTCTTCCGTTGGTGGGGAGCACCGGACAAACCGCTGTTCAAAAAACTCTTCATACAGGAAGGCGTTGACCTGATCGGAGCGGATGATCTGAAAGCGCTGGATGAGATACTTCAGCAGACCTCACAGCAATAACTATTCCAAACATAACAAGGAACTAATTCCTATCTCCCTATAAACTAATTCGCGGACAAGCAAGGGATAGTAATACGGTGTACACCCAATCTATAATACGATCTACAGGGTATTCACAATACCATGTACAACGTATTACGAATTGGGTGTACACCGTATTGTTACTTCTTGATAGCCTGCAGGGTAGTTCTTCGTATGGTTTGGGTTAGTTGGTTATTATATATCGGTTAGTTTATAAGATGTTTTGAACCATCCCGTTCCCGCGCTCCGACGCGGGATCGCAA
>URZO01000013.1 GCA_900552465.1 uncultured Parabacteroides sp.
AAGATAACACACCCCTTATCCCCTCTCAAGAGGGGAAACAGATACTCCCGGCGCTGTAACCACAAACACAAAACACACTCATAAATCATCATTTACAGGTTCAAAACTTCTTATAGATGTACATTTCCCCAAAGGAGTCCTTTAATAAAAAACAATCGGTATCCCTTTCCAAAAAAGTACCGATCTTTTTTATTACAATGCCGTATGGGATTTAGATACTACTTTCAATAATGATATCATCAACCCTTGTAATCCCCATGTCTTCCCTAAACGAGATCTCGAACGAGACGGATAACTCTTTTATTTGAATTACATAATCTATCCCAGCCGTTAATCTGTTGATCTCAAAACTAATATTTCGATCACAGATACAATTTGCAGACTCGCCTGTCGTTTGCAATGTGATTGATATAACGTCATTCTCACCTAAATTCGCCATACCCTTGATATCAGTAACGCCACAGTTTATATTTACGTTATAAAGAGTGACATGCATAGTATGAGCATCTATAAATGAACATTCTGCATATTCGTTATCAAACACAGATTTAAATCCTTTAGCGCATTCCGTATAGGACAAATTTTGCAATAAAGACTTATCTGTACTATTTTCATCATTTTGACAAGAAAAAGAGAGCATCCAGGTAAGGATGACTCCTCCAAATAAATATAGTCTTTTCATACGGCTCCTCATTTAACATCTAATTAAATTCATCCTGACTTACAAAACATTCTCTAAAATAATGATGCACGAAAGCTCCATTTCGTTGCTTCACATAAACTAAAAGAAAGAGGGGTTCCACAAACAGAATAAGCCCAGAGCAGAAGGCATGAGACGTACGCAAAACGTTTCTCAGCCCGGATTCAGCAACAGAAACAAAATTTTACACAACAGACTGATTTTTGATCAATATGTCATCCAATAAAGATTTTCCGTGACAGGCAAATCTTGATTAGAATCCTTTCTACGCATTATTTTATTACAAATATTAACAATCCGACGACTAAACTTCCATTTTTCTTTTCATCTAAGCGTTTTCCCAACTTCGTCTAAGAGGAATTTTTGTTCGTCTTAGACGAAGTTGGACTTTATTTAAGATGATTTCTTTGTTAAATACTGTTACATTCATTCTGCAAAGCCTGCATTTGAGAGCTAAAACGTATGTTTTGCAACAGTTTTATTTTCTGTAGCATCAAAATAATAGAACTATTTCTTTTATAATATAGCAACCTATATTACCGATATAGACTTCTTATGCTTTATAATTTATCCAAATCACATCTTTATATAATGAATAACAGGCAAAATAGATATTTATGTCATTTATCAACATCCGTACAGTGACGTATATTTTTATAAACCCGCCCTCCGATCATCTACGCAACTTTCGCATTGTTATTATTGACATTTTGACAAAAGCATAATTGCCTGAAATAATTCTTTTATTGGGAGAATACATTCTGGTCTCTGGATGCCATTCATAAGTTAGTAAACTGTTACCTATAACAATAAAAAACGAGCCTCCCGTCTCCCTGAAATCGGGGCGTGGAGGCTCGTCAACTAAAAGAATAAACCGTTTTAATCGGTGATTGTAAACCGGCTGCTTCCAAAGATGGAAAGACCCAGCTTATTCATTATGTACTTAATGGCCAACTGCGCTTTTACGGAGTTGCCGGAGCCATCCAAAGGAGGAGCGAAGGCGGAAATACCGAAGTGTCCGGGCATGATGCCCATCACACCGCCACCGACACCTGTCTTGGCGGGAATACCGGATGTGTACAACCAGTCGCCCGTACGTTCGTAGAAACCGACGGTAGCTACCAGAGAGGTGATCTTCGGAGACAAAGAGGCGTCGAAAACGGCCTTCTTCGTGACCGGGTTCACCCCGTCACCAGCAACAGTCGCTGCGGCGATGGAGAGCTGCTCGGCCGTGATACCCAGCGAACATTGGCGGGTATAGAGATCGAGCGACATATCCGGGTCGTCGTAGATACGGTTGTAGTTCTTCAGCAACCAGGCGATAGAACGGTTATTGAAATTGGTAGCCGATTCGGACTTGTACAGTTCGTCTATCAGCTGCGGAGCACTGCCGCACAGGTCGGTGATGTTGGAAACGATCGCTTCCCACTTCCCGTCGGCATTGCCGATGGGCTGTACCATACTGCAGGCGGTGATCGCTCCGGCATTCACCAACGGAGTAGAAGGGTGATCTTTTTCAAGCAGGATCGCCATGATGGAGTTGAAAGGCAGGCCGGTTGCATCGGCTCCGATCATCTCTAACAACTTCTCCGCTCCATACTGGCGCAATGCCAGGATAGCGGTATGCACCTTCGAAACGGACTCGATCCCGAAACGGTAGGAAGAATCGCCCAGCGTAATGGTCTTGCCGTCCAACAGGCAGATACTGATGCCGAAGAGATTCTTGTCGATATTAGCCAGATAGGGGATATAATCGGCGTTCTTACCGTCCGTATTATTCTTGTACAGTTCGTAGGCCTCCTGTGCTACCTCTTTCAGTTGTGAAACAGAAATTGTCTTGTTCATAATCACTTTATTTTGTTGATTTGGCACAGCCGGTGTGGGTGAAGACAGAGCCTGTTACTTTCTGGCTCTTATCCTGTGCGATACGTGTAGGCGTCGGATATTCCAGTTTCTCCAGCTCGGCGATAGCAGCACTGATATCACCTAACAACTGATCTGCCATGTCACGGCTGAATCCCTGGCGGACAACGATACGCATGACGACACACTGTTCGAGGTTTTCAGGCAGCGTATAGGCCGGAACCATCCATCCGCTCTGTTTCAGTTTATCCTGCAAGTCGTAAAGCGTCCATTTGGCTGTCTTTGCATAATCCGGCTTCAGATACCAGATAAACAACGGGTTCACAACGTCTTTGCTGTAATTCTGGAATGGGGCGAACTTGGCGATTTCAGTATGCAGGTAATCGGCCACAGTCATGCTGTTCTGCTGGACTTCTTTGTATCCCTGGAAGCCGAGACGGATGAACTGATAGTATTGTCCCAGTATCTGTGCGGCAGGACGCGAGAAGTTCAGGCCGACCTGGGTGATGTTTGCTCCTAAATAATTCACGCTGAAAGACATGGAACCCGGCAAATATTTCTTGTCTTTCCAGATAACCCAACCTAATCCCGGATATACCAGGCCGTATTTATGTCCGGAAGTACTGATGGAAAGTACCCATTTCAAGCGGAAGTCCCACTTCAGTTCCGGTTTCAGGAACGGCAGGATGAAACCGCCGGAAGCGGCATCCACATGGATAGGAATATCGTAACCCGTCTTTGCATTGTATTCGTCAAGGGCGGCATCCAATGCTTCCACATCGTCGTTCAGGCCGGTCCAGGTGACACCCTGGATGGGAACGATACAGATCGTGTTTTCATCGCAATACTTCAAAGCATCTTGCGGGTCGAGGGTAATGTGTTCGAGTGTCAGAGGAACCTGGCGCATTTCGATCTGCCACAATTGGGCGAACTTTTCCCAGACAACCTGGAAACCGGCAGAGATCACAAAGTTAGGTTTATCGGTCGGTTTACCCTGCGCGATCCTTCTTTCACGCCAGCGTAACCAAGCTGCAACACCCCCTAACATACATGCTTCGGAAGATCCGATAGCCAATGCGCCGGCTTTCCATTTTGCCTGTTCGGGGCTGTTCCACAAATTAGCCATGATGTTGATACATTTTGCATTCATCACAGCGATACGCGGGTATTCCGTTTCGTCGATGTAATTGATGTTGATTGCTTCATTCATCAATTTGGTTGCATAATCGTCCATCCAGGTAGTCACGAATGTAGCCAGGTTCAGACGCGGTTGTGTCTGGGCATAGGTTTCGTCTTTTACCATCTGATAGGCTATCTCCGGAGTGGTAGGACCATCAGGGATTACATCTACTGGAGCGGGATGCAACATCGCATTCGAGCCAAAGATCGCTGTCTTGGCATCACCTTTTCTAAAATTAGAATCTTCCATGTCTTTTTTGTTTTTAATTATTAATGGCGTTATCGACTTATCTCGGTCGATTGTATGGCAAAAACAGCTACTATCCGCAATTGTTCTATGTTTTTGGTTAAACATACGACATTTGAGCTTTATTAAAATAATGTTATATAAGAGTGCCAAAATCTACTCGTATTTTAACCTAAAACAGCTCTGTAAAAGGATTTTATAAGCATATTGAACATTCAGAATCCGGATTTGTTTCAATATAATAAATAAATCATAAATGACCATTCACAAACGCTAAAACGAAACGATTATGCGAATACAGACCGGACAGGGGACGATTCCCCTTATTACATTAATAGGTATATGGTCGATATCGGCACTGAATGCACTGCCCGGCCTGGCCGTATCTCCTATCTTAGGGAAACTTTCGGCAATCTTTCCGCATTCCACGGAGTTGGATATACAGATGCTTTCGTCGTTACCCTCCCTGCTGATCATTCCTTTTATCATTTTGTCCGGCAAACTGACGGAAAAAGTCAATAATATATTCTTACTGCAAGTCGGGCTGGTGATCTTCTCGCTGAGCGGTGTCTTGTATCTGGTCTCCACAAAAATGTGGCAGCTGATAGCTGTCAGTGCGTTGTTGGGAGTCGGTTCCGGATTGATCGTACCGCTTTCCACCGGTCTGATTTCCCGTTTCTTTACAGGGGCATACCGTACGAAGCAATTCGGGCTCAGTTCCGCTATTACGAATGTAACGCTGGTACTGGCAACCGTCCTGACAGGGTATCTGGCAGAGGTGAACTGGCATCTGCCGTTCGTCGTTTACCTCTTTCCGCTGATCTCGATCGTCCTTTCCTTCTATCTGAAAAAGAATATTTCGCCTTATCCGGCTGTCTCCCCGCAAGCGGCACAGAGCCGTACGGAGACGGATATCAACTGTAGTTTCGGTAAATCCGGCATACAAATCCGCCACCTGATACAGATCATGCTGTTCTACGGACTGGCCACCTATCTGGTCATCATCATCAGTTTCAACCTTCCGTTCCTGATGAAGGAATACCATTTTACCAGCGGCAATTCGGGTCTTATGATTTCACTCTTCTTCCTGGCTATCATGGCGCCGGGGTTCGTCCTCAACCAGATAGTCTCCTATTTCGGGAAAAAGACCAAGTTTGCCTGTATGCTCTCCATCGCTGCCGGGATGGCGCTTATCCTTGTCTCCCGTACCGAATGGCTGATCGGGCTCGGTTGCATCCTGGCAGGGCTCGGCTACGGCATCATACAGCCGATTGCCTACGACAAGACAACCCGTACCGCCATACCGGCAAAAGTAACGTTAGCACTGGCTTTCGTCATGGCCATGAACTACCTGGCGATCCTGCTTTGCCCGTTTATCATTAATGTGTTTAAAGATATGTTCCATATCGAAACGCAACAGTTCGCGTTCATCTTTAATATGGTTATTGCATTAGCAGCAGCAGCCTGGGCCTACATCAAACAGGATTCCTTTTTATTCAACGACAGTTTTAAATCCGCATAACTCAAACAACAGTAGAAAACATGAAAAATAAAATCAGAGAAGCCAATATCAGCCTGGTTATATCCAAAATCTTCAGCGGCTTAAACATGAATGCGCTGAAATATCTGTTACCGCTATGGATGAGTCCGCTGACGGGTGTCACCCTGCGGTGTACATTCGCAGCCGTCGCTTTCTGGATCATCGGTTTTTTCACCAAACCGGAGACATCCACCCGGAAAGATAAAATACTCCTTTTCCTCCTAGGTGCACTCGGTATCTACGGTTTTATGTTCTTCTACCTGATCGGGTTGAGCAAGACGACGCCGGTCTCCAGTTCTATCTTTTCCAGCCTGCAACCGATATGGGTGTTTATCCTGTCCGTCCTTTTCTTTAAAGAGACAATCACAAAGATGAAAGTAACCGGCATCCTCATCGGGCTGGGAGGCGCACTGCTGTGCATCCTGACACAGAAAAGCGACGATCTGGCTTCGGATGCCCTGACGGGGAATATACTCTGCCTGCTCAGTTCTGTTGCTTACGCCGTCTATCTGATCGCAAGTAACCGCATATTGAAGAATGTCGGGGTCATGACAATGCTGAGATACACCTTTTCGGGCGCGGCGTTCTCCGGCATCATTGTCTCGGCGATAACCGGATTCGATGCCGCCGTCCTCACCTCTCCGATCCACTGGAAACCGATGGGCGTGTTGCTGTTTGTCCTGATCTTCCCGACCGTTATCAGTTACCTGCTCGTCCCTATCGGACTGAAATATCTGAAAACAACACTGGTTGCCATCTATGGCTACCTGATCCTAATTGTGGCAACCATCACCTCCTTAGCATTAGGACAGGATCGTTTCAGTTGGACGCAACTGATTGCCGTACTGCTTATCTGCTCGAGCGTTTATTTCGTCGAAATAGCAGAAAACAAAGAAAAATGATAAATTCTCAATTTATTTGTAACAACTTTGCAACCACTACCGTCTACTTAATGAACGCTCTTCAATAGCGCGCATTGAATGAGCAGCAATTAACGGAATTAAGTAACGATTAATACATAAAGAAAGATGAAAAAATACATTACAATTCTGATTCTCATTCTATTCTGCCAAGCAGGATACAGCCAGAGTATGGACAAGCTGTTCAACGATTTTGCCAAACAGGAAAACGTAACTCGTGTAACGGTCGGCCCGTTCCTGATGAAAATAAGCAGTATGTTTACCGAAACGATGGGGGTGAACAGCATCGAAGTCCTCTCGTTCGATGAATGCGGCAGCACTGTCAAAGAAAATCTCCGTACGGCCATCAAGCAACTGAAAGATCCCGCCTTCGAGACAATGGTCACAAGCAATGAAGGCGGCAGTCGCACAAAAGTGATGGTACGCATCGACAAAGAGATGATCCGCGAACTGGTAGTCCTGACAACCGACGGTAACGACGATGCCTTGATCCGCATCAAAGGAAAGATCAAACCATCCGATATCGAACGGGTAGTAAACGACCATAAAAATGGACGTTGATAGCTTTAAACGGCTGTTCCTTCCCCTCCATCCCAAGCTCTTCCGGATCGCCTACGCACTAGTCGAAAACAAAGCCGATGCCGAAGATATCCTGCAAGATGCCTACTATAAGCTGTGGAGCCGGCGAAGCGAACTGGCCGATATCCAGAATCCGGAAGCCTTCTGTGTGACGCTGGTCAAAAACCTCTGCCTCGATTATCTCCGGTCTCCCCGTGCTAACAGGCACGACGAAGACGTCACAGAGGCCGTCACCCTCTCCACAGATTCTTCACCGGACAAGGAACTGGAGATGCAGGACAAAGTAGAGCACATCCACAACCTGATCAGCCGCCTGCCGGAAAACCAACGGCAAGTCATCCGGCTAAGAGGGATAGACGATTGCTCGATGGACGAAATAGAACAGATCACCGGCCTAAACGCCGTCAATATACGGGTGCTACTCTCCCGGGCACGAAAAATAATCCGGGAACAATTTGAAAAATATTATACATACGAATATGAACGATAGAAATATAGACGAACTGATCAATAAAGCCCTCCAGGAGGAGCAGGCTTTACCGGAAGGACTTTCCCGGCGGCTGGAACAGCAGATCGACGCTTGGGCTGTCGCAGAGGAAAAGAGAACTCGTTCATTGACCCGGAGACGTTCTTTATACTGGTTAAGCGCAGCCGCTGCCGTAGCCTTGCTGTGTATCGGCATCTTCCAGTATGACGCACCGTCTTACACCCCGGACCGCCTCGCCGACACCTACACCAATCCGGAGGATGCCGCCGTCGCCGCCGAAAAAGCACTGCTCCTGATGTCGCAGAACCTCAACAAAGGCCTTAGCCAGGTGAGCAACGCAGGGCAGGAAATCGACAAAGTAAACAACATATTAAACAAACATTTAAACGATTAATCTTATGAAATACAAGAATATATTCCTGATTCTGTTCCTTTGCTGCACAAGCCTGTGCTTTGCCCAGGACAAACTGTTCGAGAAATATGCCGATATGGACAACGTGACATCCGTCTTCATCTCCAAAAAGATGTTCGAGATGATGCCCAGCATAGAGAGCGGCGGCCTCGACCTAATGAACCTGAAAGGAAAAATAAACAACCTCCAGATCCTTACTTCCGATAAACGGGAAATACGGGACCAGATGCGGAAGGAATTCAGCGGCCTCATCGGCAAATCGCACGAAGAACTGATGCGTGTTAAAGATAATAAAACCAAGGCGACCTTCTACATCGAGCAGAAAGGCGACCTGATTAATGAAATGATTATGATGGCCGATACGGAGTCTGAATACGTCATCATCCGCTTGACGGGAAAGTTTACGTTACAGGACATACAGAACGTAGCAAACAGTTTTTCAAAGGAGGATGGAAAGAATGTAAGTGTCAGCTTCGAGTAATTCGTTTACTACTTCTTATACAAAAAAGGTAAATACCTCAGTTCTGGTAGGACTGAGGTATTTACCTTTTTTGTTTGCTACCGAGACAAAATTAGATATATAAAACCACCTATTGCTTTCAAAAATGATATTAAAATTAACCAAACTGATATTTTATAAAAAAATATAGTTCTTCCATACTCATCCTAAAAACAACAATTAAGTCTATTAAATGATG
Organism: uncultured Parabacteroides sp.; assembly: GCA_900552465.1. Classification (GTDB taxonomy): domain Bacteria; phylum Bacteroidota; class Bacteroidia; order Bacteroidales; family Tannerellaceae; genus Parabacteroides. The sequence continues at coordinate 8,626 of URZO01000013.1, forward strand.
AAATCAGTAATCAAATCTCTTCACAAAACTTATTTACACCTTTAATAGTCATAGTCCTACCAGAACTAATTCAGTTTTCATTTTAAATCATTTGCCTATGAAGATATGTAAAAGAACATGCTTACAAAGTTTTAGTAAAGAGAGTTAGAATATTTATATTGTTAAATTAAATTTTAATATTATGATCAAATCGATATGTAGCAGCCTAATACCTAAAGCTGTGTTATTATCAGTTTTTTTAAGTCCCGGATATGTCATTTCAAAAACACATGCTGAGACATATCCTATCAACGGTATAGAACAGACAACCGGTAAAATAAGCGGCCGGGTAGTCGATGCAAAAGGAGAACCTATACCTGGCGCAAACATTGCTGTAAAGGGTACCACAATCGGTACTATTACAGATATGGATGGTAATTTTTCCATAGATGTTAATCCGAATCAAATACTTACAATCAGTTTTATCGGATACGAAACAAAAACTGTAACCGTCACCAATCAGAAAACATTAAATGTCGTTCTGAAAGAAAACGTAAACGAACTGGATGAGCTCGTTGTAGTCAGTTATGGTACCCAGAAAAAGAGAGACTTGACAGGATCTGTATCCAAGATCGATGCAGATGAATTGGAGAATCTTCCGGTAGGACAGTTTGCTCAAAAACTGCAAGGTCAGATAGCAGGTGTACAAATCAACCAATCAACCGGACAGCCAGGTAAAGGTATGGGATTCCGTATTCGTGGTGCCGCCTCCATAAACGGCGGAAGTTCGCCTTTATTTGTTGTGGACGGAATTCCTGTCAACATGGATCTTAGTAGCATTAATCCGGATGAAATCGAAACTTTCTCCATCCTGAAAGACGCCGCCGCAACCTCTTTGTATGGATCACGTGCAGCCAATGGAGTCGTGCTGATTACAACTAAAAGAGGGAAACAAGGTAAAACGCAGGTAGACGTCAACGCTACATTCGGTATTCAGACTTTGAAGGGATTAAAAACTCCGGATGTGATGAACGGAGAAGAATTTGCTCAATACAAAAAAGAATATTATGAAGATGCTGCCAGATACGAAGGTTATACCGGTGGCGTTCCCGAGCAATATCAAAATCCGTCACAGTATGGTGCCGGGACTAACTGGTACGACCTATTAACACGTAACGCTGCTACACAAAACTATAGCGTCAGTGTTACAGCTAATAAAGACAAATTCAATACAGCTATCGTATTGGGTTATTTCCGCCAGGACGGTGTTATGTACAATTCTAATTTCGAACGTTATTCCTTGCGTGCTAACAATGATTACCAGGTTAACGACAGACTGAAATTAGGTTTGAACATTGCTCCTACTTTACAGATCAAAAATAATCAGAATACGGACGGAGGTTGGCAAATATTAAGTGCGGCATTCCTGGCCGACCCGACCGTTAATCCGTATGATGAAAATGGAGATCCTATCCTTTCTTTAAATTCTCCGGGGATGTTTCCTCAGCCGAACTGGGTACGTGTTATACATGAAAAGACCAGTAAAACACAGGATTTAGCTTTGCTTAGCAACGCTTTCGCCGAACTGGATATCTGGGGCGGAATCAAATATAAATTCCAGGCCGGTTTTGATTTAGGAGCAAAGAATTACAGAGATTTCACTCCTTCAACAGCGGGTGGTGCCATGTTTACTGCTCCTCCACAGAAGGCAAGCGGACAATATAATACCAATTTCCATTATAGCTGGACAATTGAAAACATGTTGATGTATAACCATAAATTCGGAGATCATAGTATTGACGCTTTGTTAGGTTACAGTGCCCAGAAGTATTCAAACGAATACAACCAATTAACAGCAACCGATTTCCCGAGTGATGATATTCCGTGGATGGGAGCCGGTGCCACCAAAAACGGCGACAACAACATCGAACAATGGTCTTTGGCCTCTGTCATCGCACGTGCAAACTATAGCTTTAAAGATCGCTATTTGCTGCAAGCCACATTCCGGCGGGATGGTTGTTCCCGTTTCGGAACCGGTAATAAATATGCAAACTTTCCTTCTGTTTCTGCCGGATGGATTGCTTCCGATGAGGCTTTTATGGAACCGATTACAGATGTAATGAATTATCTGAAAATAAGAGCCAGTTATGGTTTAACCGGTAACTACAATATCGGTAACTACCGGTATATTGCAGGGGTAAGTACCTATAACTATGTTTTAGGCGGTGCATTAGCTCCAGGAAAAGGATTAGGAAACTTAGGAAACAACGCCCTTACCTGGGAAGAGACAAAACAGCTGGATTTAGGTGTCGATCTCGGTTTCCTGAACGACCGCATCTACTTAATGTATGACTATTACAAAAAGAATGTGAACGGACTTTTGTATCAGGTAGATATCCCAAGAGCTTCCGGCTTCTCCAATATCTATTCCAACATTGGAGATTATAAGGCATGGGGGCATGAAATTACCTTACAATCCCGTAACCTTATCGGTGAATTCAAATGGACAACTAATCTGAATATCGCTTTCAATCGCAACGAAATAACCAAAATGGGAACAAACAATACCCCAAAAGGCGGATATTCCAACCAGGAAGATTTCAACCGTCTGGCTGTAGGTGAACCCATTGGTATATTCATGGGATATATATTCGACGGTGTATACATGACAGAAGAAGAACTTAACAGTCAGCCGAAACATGCATCTTCCGAAATCGGTACAGTCCGTATGAAGGATGTTAGTGGCCCTAATGGCGTTCCTGACGGTATAATCGATAATAACGACCGTGTAAAAATAGGTGATCCGAACCCGGATTTCATTTACGGTATGACAAATGAATTTTCCTGGAAAAACTTCGACCTGAGCATTTTGATCAGTGGACAAGTAGGCGGTGACGTTATTAACTCTAACTACGAGCATACCCTGAATATCGACGGATGCTTTAACGTTCTTAAGAAAGTTGCCAACCGCTGGCGTTCACCCGAAAATCCGGGTGACGGACTTGTTCCAAGAACAAAAGCCGGCACGACTGAATTGTTCCGTTTCAACAACAGTAGCTGGGTGTACGATGCTTCTTATCTAACGATCAAGAATATCACATTAGGATATACAATTCCTATCAAACCGAGCCAGTATCTCTCCAAACTCCGGGTATATGTAACCGCCCAACAATTAGCTACATTCACCAAATATCCTGGTATGAACCCGGAAATTGCGATGAATGAAGACATGGGATGGAGCGGACTGGGAGTAGACCGTACAACTTATCCGGTTCCGAGAACATTCAGTATCGGATGTAACATCTCATTCTGACAGGAATATAAATTATAAACTTAAAACGAAAGATCATGAAAAAGATATTTAGTTTAGTCGTTGCATTGTTGACACTGGCCTCTTGTTCGGATGATTTTCTGAATCTGACTCCCCAATACTATCCAAACGATGCAACTTTCTTCAAGACCCAGGAACAGTTTACCCAGGCAGTAAACGGAGCATATTCCGCTTTGCGAGGAGTTTCTGCAAGACAGGGATATCTTATGGGAGAAATGCGTTCAGATAACACACATTATACCCGTTATAAAGCCGATCGCGGACTACATATCCTATATCGCGAAAACATTGCTGATTTTATTGTAGATGATCAGAACCAGTGGACAAATGAAATGTACTATGCATGTTATACAGGCATTTCAAGAGCTAACACCATTCTGAACCGTATCGAAGGGACGAGTTTCCCCGAAGATTTCAAAAACAAAACAATCGGAGAAGCCAAATTTATCCGTGCATTCATGTATTTCCAACTGGTACAATGCTACGGAGACGTGCCCTTGCATCTGGAAGAGGTGACAGGCGCCGAGAACGCTTTCCTACCCCGTTCTTCTGTAAGCGACGTATATGCCGCAATCATTGACGATGTGAAAGATGCAATAGAAAAACTCCCGGCAGTAAAGTTCCCGCAAAATGGAGCGGCAACCCAGGGAGCAGCCAAAATGCTGTATGCCTATGTCCTGATGACAAAGCCCGACAGAGACTATGCCACAGCAGAAGCACAGTTAAAAGAGATCATGAACATGGGATATGAATTGCTTCCCGATTATGCAGACATATACGATACATCCAAAAAGAACGGAAAAGAATCTATCTTTGAAATTCAATACCAGATGGGCGACCAAGGACAGCAAAGCGACTGGCTGTACTATTTCATTCCGAAAACGACCAATGCGGAAATCATTACAGGCGTTCCCGATTGCAGTACGTTGCTGACAGGAGGTTGGAATGTTCCGACACCAGAAATGATTGCTTCTTACGAACCTGGTGATCTCCGTGTAGATCCTTCTATTGCCGTAGCCGTCGGCACCCTCGATGCGGCTAATGCATTGGTCGTAGCTGATGTTCTAAAAATTGGCGATCCGAAAATCAACGATTACCCCGTTTCTTATCCGTTCATTAATAAGTATCGTCACGGACACTCGAAAATAGAGAATACGGACGATAACTGGCCGGTTTACCGCTATGCAGACTGCCTTTTACTATTGGCCGAATGTCTGGTAGAACAAGGACGCGCCGGCGATGCAGTTTCCTATGTCAATCAAGTACGTACCCGCGCCGGCCTACCGGCAGTTACGACGGTCAATGCTGATGTAGTAGCCAATGAACGCCGCCATGAACTGGCTTTCGAGAACCATCGTTGGTACGACTTGTTGAGAACAGGTAAAGCTATCGAAGTGATGACTGCTTACGGGAAATACATTAAAACGATCGATACCGAACTTCCGGATCGCACTTATCAGATAAAACCGGAGTATTTGCTTTATCCGATTCCTTACAATGAATTACAATTAAACGATCAGCTTAAGCAAAATCCTGGTTATTAATACCCACATTAACAAAAAGACCTTTACTTTTGTAGTGAAGGTCTTTTTTTACTATTATCACCATGAATACACAACACATTATCAGAAACTTTATGTTTGCCGTAGCAGGAGGGCTGCTGTCCCTCGGCGCGACCGGTTGCAGGGACAACAAGGTTGAAACGGCAGACAACTTCGCGACTTTGGAAGCACAGTTCGCCGACCCTTCGTCCGAATACCGTACGGCTCCCTTTATGGTCTGGAACGGGAAAGTCACGGAAGCCGAGATAGACCGCATGCTGAAAGAATTTAAAGAAGCCGGTTGCGGAGGGGCCTTCATCCATCCCCGCCCGGGACTGATCACCGAATATATGTCCGACGAATGGTATTCCCTTTTCCGCCATGCCGTAGACAAAGGGAAAGAGATGGGACTGGACATCTGGATCTATGACGAAAACTCCTACCCGAGCGGTTTTGCCGGCGGACATGTGCCGGAAGAAATGCCCGAATCATACAACCAGGGACAGGGACTTGTCCTGACGAAAGCGGACCTGCTGCCCGACAAAACGGACGAGTATTTCATCATCCTGAAAAAAGAAGGGGACAAATGGACCGACATCACGCAGACGTTAGGTACATACAAAAAAGCAAAAGGAGAGTATTATCTCTACAAAAAGACTTATCTGGGCAAATCGGACTGGTACGGCGGTTACTCCTACGTAGACCTGCTTGTGCCCGGCGTTACCGAGAAGTTTATCGATGTCACGATGAAAGGATACGAGAAAACGATCAAAGAGGAATTCGGGAAATCTGTTTTCGGCGTCTTCTCCGATGAGCCTAATATCAGCAGTCCGGGCGGCCTGCGCTGGACTCCCGACCTGTTCGACGTATTCCAAAAACAATGGGGATACGACCTCCTCCCGCTCCTTCCGCTCCTCAACGAAGAGACAGGCAACTGGAAACAGGTGCGCCACAACTATATGGAAACGCTGTTGCAGCTATTCGTCGACCGCTGGTCCAAGCCCTGGCACAACTATTGCGAGGCCAATAACCTGAAATGGACAGGCCATTACTGGGAGCACGGCTGGCCGCAGATGAACGACGGCCCCGACAACATGGCGATGTACGCCTGGCATCAGGTCCCGGCGATCGACATGCTTTTCAACCAGTTTGACGAAACCAGTCCGCAAGCACAGTTCGGAAATATCCGGGCCGTAAAGGAATTACGCAGTGCCGCCAACCAGACGGGACGCTCGCGCACGCTCAGCGAAACCTACGGCGGCGGCGGATGGGACGAAACGTTCAAAGACTTCAAACGGCTGGGCGACTGGGAATATGTATTAGGCGTAAACTTCATGAACCAGCACCTGGCGCACATGACACTGACGGGAACGCGCAAGTATGACTATCCGCCCGTCTTCACCTATCATTCCCCCTGGTGGTCGAACTACCGCGAGCTGAACGACTACTACGGGCGCCTCTCGCTGGTCATGAGCAAAGGCATCCAGAAGAACGATATCCTGATACTGGAACCCAACTCGACGCTGTGGAGCTACTACGCCCATGCCGGAAGTTCTCCGAAACTGATGGAGATAGGAACCGCATTCCAGGCGTTTATAACGACTTTGGAAAAGAATCAGGTGGAATATGACCTCGGCTCCGAAAACATCATCAAAGACCAGGGAAAGGTCGAAAACGGCCGTTTCATCGTGGGTAAGGCATCCTATTCGATACTCATCCTGCCACCAATGATGGAAACAGTGAACAAACCGACCTTTGACCTCCTTAGCCGGTTCGTCGAACAGGGAGGTAAAATCGTTGCCTTCTCCTCTCCCACCCGGATAGACGGAGCGATCGACAACGGACTGCCGGAACTGCTTTCCAAGGCAGCCGTCACCACACTTCCCGGATTGTCCCGGGATGTGATCGGCAAGTATTTCTCTTCCGATCCGTTCCGGATCAGCTTCAATGGCGGTAACCTGTACCACCAGCGCCGCCTGTTTGCAGACGGGGAATTGCTTTTCCTTGTCAACTCTTCGATGGACGAAACTGTCAACGGAATGTTCTCGATACCGGGCAAAGCCGTTCTGGAAATGGATGCCTTAAGCGGTGAAATCTATACATATCCGTCTTCAAAAGAGGGGGACAAGCAAAACGTATCCTTTACGATTGAACCGGCGGGAAGCCTTCTGCTCTACTGTCCTTCCAAGCGTGCAGGGAATTATCCGGCACGTCCTCAGAAAGCAGGAAACAGCCCGCTTACGGCAACCGGCCAGACCGTAGTCAGCTGCCTGAAAGACAATGCGCTGACAATCGACTTCTGCGACGTGACGGTAAAAGGGCAAACGCATAAGAAAGTGCACTTCTCGCAGGCCGCCGACATCGCTTTCAAGGCGCATGAGTTTGCGAACGGCAATCCCTGGAACACCTCCGTCCAATACAAACGGAATATTCTGGACCGCGACAACTTCAAGGATGGCGGTTTTACGGCTTCCTATCATTTCACGGTAAACGATGCATTCGACTATTCCGGAATGAAGCTCGTGGCCGAACGTCCCGAACTGTTCACCGTCAAAGTAAACGGCAGCAGCGTCAAAGCCATTCCGGGCGAATGGTGGCTGGACCGTTCCTTCGGTGTCTATCCGATCGGCGAGTTAGTGAAGAAAGGCAACAATACGGTCGAACTCAGCATCAGCCCGATGAGCATCTTTGCGGAGATAGAACCTGTCTACATCACCGGAAACTTCTCGGTAGTACCCGAAAAAGAGGGATGGAGCATCAGTACCCCGCAAACATCTTTCACATTAGGCAGCTGGAAGGAACAGCAACAGCCGTTCTACTCCTGGGATATGAGCTATAGCAAGAACTATACCGTAAACAACCTCACAGGGCGGTATGCCGTCAAACTGAACAAGTGGAGCGGCACGGTAGCCGAAGTATATGTCAACGGACAAAAGGCCGGTATCATCGCTTTCGACCCCTGGCAGTTGGATGTTACGCCCTATCTGAAAGAGGGAGACAACAACATCGACGTGCATGTGATCGGCAGCCTGAAGAACCTGTTAGGCCCGCATTACAAGAATCCGGCTCCCGGCTTAGCTTCGCCCTGGCACTGGAAAAACGTAAATAAACCGATACCCGGAAACGAATATCAGATGATGGACTACGGGTTGAAGGAAGATTTCGAATTAATACATTAACAAAGTCAGTACCATGAAAACGAAACCATTTAGCATCTGTATCCTGTTCATCCTCTTTCCCGTCCTTTTACAGGCGGCGGGCACACATTCCGTGTACAACCTGCGGTGCGAACATGAGGAAGAACCTTTAGGAATCGAAACGCCTCAGCCCCGCTTCAGCTGGCAGATACAGGCGCAAGAACGTAACTTCGAGCAATCAGCCTGGCAGATACTCGTAGCCGACTCGCCGGAAAAGCTGCAAGCTGGTGACGGGAATATCTGGGACAGCGGGAAAAACAACTCCTCATCCTCCGTTCTTGTCCCCTTCGACGGGAAGGAACTGAAAGCCGGACAAGTATACTACTGGAAAGTAAAAAGCTGGGATAAAGAAGGAAATCCCTCGCCCTGGAGCCTGATCCACCGGTTCGGCATGGGACTTCTTTCGGAGAAAGACTGGAACAATGCTAAATGGATCGCATGGGAAAAAGACAAGAAAGATGAAATAATCACGACCGGATTGCACGGCCTGACCAACGTGGACCGCGCCCTGAAAGGGAAAAAGACCGGCATGTACCGGCTGCCCCAGTTCCGGAAAGAGTTTGCAGTTCAAAAACCGGTGAAGCGGGCGGTCGCATACGTTTCCGGACTCGGACATTTCGATATGTTCCTCAACGGGGATAAGGTCGGCAACAATTTCCTCGATCCGGGATGGACGAAGTATGACAAATGCGCCCTGTATGTCTCCTTCGATATTACCGGGCAGTTGCAGCAGGGACAGAATGCAGTCGGCGTCATGCTCGGGAACGGCTTTTTCAACATCCCGCGTGAACGCTATTTCAAACTGCTCGCCTCTTACGGCGCGCCCCGCCTGCTTATGAAGATACAAATAGACTATGCGGACGGCAGCACGCAGACTGTCGTAACCGGTACGGACTGGAAAGCGACGGAAAGCCCCGTCACCTACAGCAGCATTTACGGCGGCGAAGACTACGACGCCAACAAGGAACAGGCCGGCTGGATGCAACCCGGTTTCGACGACCGTTCCTGGGATAAGGCCTTAGACACGGGCTGGAAAACGCGGCTTCTCTCCCAACGCTCCGCACCGCTGACCGTACGTGACCGGATTCCGACCGTCCGCCTTTTCAAGAACCGGCAGGGACAGTGGGTATATGATTTAGGACAGAACTTCTCCGGTATCGTGCATCTCTCCCTGAACGCCCGGACGGCGCAACCGGTCAAACTCTATCCCGCCGAACTGTTGAACCCGGACAGCACCGTCAACCAAAGTGCGAGCGGCGCCCCGTTCTGGTTCGGCTACACCCCGAAAGGGAACGGCGCGGAAAGCTGGCAACCCCGGTTCACCTACTACGGCTTCCGCTACGTGCAGGTGGAAGGGGCCGTCCCAGCCGGACAACCTAATCCGGACGGACTGCCTGAAATCACAGAGATTACGGGCCTCCATACCTGCAACTCGGCGGAAAACGCCGGTAGTTTCCATTGCTCGAAACCTCTGTTCAACCAGACGTACGAACTGATCGACTGGGCGATCCGCAGCAATATGGCAAGCGTGTTAACCGACTGTCCGCACCGCGAGAAGTTAGGCTGGTTGGAAGAGGCGCATCTGATGCAATATTCCGTACAATACCGCTACAACCTGGCACGCCTGTATGAAAAGACATTCAACGATATGCGCTCCACGCAGGCCGCCAATGGCATGATACCGACTATCGCCCCCGAACTGGTCGAGTTTGAAGGCGGTTTCAAGGACACGCCGGAATGGGGAAGCACGTTCATCATCAGCCCCTGGTATATCTACCAATGGTACGGCGATACGCGCCTGATCGAGACCTATTATCCGGATATGCAGCGGTACATCGACTACCTGTCTTCAAAAGCCGATGACCATATTATCGCCTACGGCCTGGGAGACTGGTTCGACATCGGTCCCAAAAGCCCGGGAGAGGCACAACTGACTTCAAACGGCGTCACGGCCACCGCCATTTACTATTACGACGTCACGCTGATGGAAAAGATGGCCAATCTTTTAGGCAAGCCGGAAGACGCCCGCCAATACAGCGAGCTGACCGCCCGGATCAAACAAGCCTTCAACCGGACCTTCTGGAACCCGTCCACCCGCAAGTACGATCGCGACAGCCAGGCGGCAAACGCCGTTGCCCTCTATATGGGGCTGACCACTCCGGAAAACAGGCAACAAGTGTTCGATAACCTGATCGCCGATATACGCAACCGGAACAATGCGCTGACGGCCGGCGACGTAGGCTACCGCTACGTGCTGCGTGCCCTCGAAGCAGGCGGTGCGTCGGATGTGATCTACGACATGAACTGCAAATACGACACGCCGGGATACGGCTGGCAACTGGCGCACGGGGCGACCGCCCTCACCGAATCGTGGCAGGCATACGGGTTTATCTCCAACAACCACTTTATGTTAGGACACCTGATGGAATGGTTGTTCAGCGGGCTGGGCGGCATCCGCCAGCAGGAGGACTCGTTCGGATTCAAGCATATCGTCATCAAGCCCGAACCGGTCGGCGATGTCCGCGAAGCAAACGCTTCCTACGAGTCGCCCTACGGACGGATCGTCTCGGACTGGAAAGACAACGAAAAAGAGTTTACGATCCGGGTGGAAGTACCTGCAAACAGCCGGGCATCCGTCTATCTCCCGTCCGCCGACGCCGGGCAGATAACGGAAAGCGGCATCCGCCTGCAGGATATTCCCGGTATCGAGTACCGGAAAGAGGGGGATAAATATACCGTGATAACGGTCGGTTCCGGGATTTATACTTATCATATAAAGAAACCATAACGATATAGGCAGAACATGATAAACACAGCAGAAAAGAAAGTAAAAGCAGGTTTAATCGGAGTCGGACTGTGCACCTATTGGGATCAGTTCGAGGGGCTGCTCCCCCGGTTAACGGGTTACCAACAAGAGATCGGCAACCGGATATCGGACCTGCAGGCCGTCGTCGTCGACGGCGGCATGGTGGACACGCCCGAAAAGGCGATCCGTGCGGCAGAAGAACTGAAAAGCGAAGAGATCGAAATCCTCTTTATCTTCATCTCCACGTATGCCCTTTCATCGACGGTCCTTCCCATAGCCCAGCGCATCAAAACGCCGGTTATCCTCTTAAACCTCCAACCCGTAGCGGCGATAGACTACGACTATATCAACGGATTGGGTGACCGGGGGAAAATGACCGGCGAATGGCTGGCGCATTGCCAGGCCTGCTCCACCCCGGAGTTTGCCTGCGTGTTCAACCGGGCGGGCCTCAAATATGATATCATAACGGGATACCTCCGGGAACCGGCAGTCTGGAAAGAAATAGAGAACTGGATCGATGCCGCCCGGGCCGTACGGGGAATGCGCAACAACCGGATGGGAATCCTCGGACACTATTACGGCGGAATGCTGGACGTCTACACCGACACCACTCTCCAATCGACTACCTTCGGCACCCATATCGAACTGTTGGAGATGTGCGAACTGAAGGCTTATCGCGATCAGGTGACCGAAGAAGAGCTAAAGGCAAAACGGCAGGAATTCCGTACGATGTTCGAAGTCGATCCCAACTGCGAAGAGTATGAACTGGACCGTGCCGCCCGGACATCGGTCGCCCTCGACAAGTTAGTCGAAGCGCACCGCCTCGGTTCGATGGCTTATTACTACGAAGGTTGGCAGGGCAATGATTACGAGCATATCGTCACGTCGGTCATTGCCGGAAACACGCTGCTCACAGGGCGCGGCATCCCTGTTGCCGGCGAATGCGAAGTAAAGAACGTACAAGCGATGAAAATAATGTCCCTTTTAGGAGCCGGCGGTTCTTTCTCCGAACCGTATGCGATGGACTTTAACGATGATGTCGTCTTGTGGGGACACGACGGTCCCGCCCATTTTGCCATCGCGGAAGGAAAAGTAAGCCTCGTCCCCTTGCCCATCTATCATGGCAAGCCGGGCAAAGGTTTGTCTATCCAGATGCGGGTCAAACAGGGTCCCGTCACCTTCCTTTCCGTATGCGAAGGGAAAGAGGGCGTTTTCCTCCTCGCAGCCGAAGGAGAATCGGTCGACGGCCCTACCCTGCAAATAGGAAACACCAACAGCCGCTACCGCTTCAGTTGCGGGGCACGCGCCTTTATGGACAACTGGAGCAAAGCCGGCCCCTCCCACCATTGTGCCATCGGCATCGGACACATAGCCGACAAGCTGACAAAAATTGCTTTCCTGTTAGATATTCCGATCGTACGGATTTAAAAACTTGTTTTTACGGTTAGAAACGCTGTTTCTTGTTACAAAATCGAATTTTTGCGATCAGCGGAGCCTCCTCCGGCTACAAAAATTCCATTTTGACCCAAGAAACAGCATTTCTGATTATAAAAATATCATTTTGCAACAAGAAACAACGTTTCTCACACCAAAAATCATATTTTGTAAGAAGAAACAATGTTTCTTGGATTAAAAATGACAAAATGATACATTCCCTTACTGTTCTATCTTCAGAGAGACGGGCCCCAACAAGCCACTGTCTCTTAAAGGAGCATCTTTTTCCGGCCATTTCAAGACCCAGGTCTTTCGTTCGGCTTCCGGACGGTTTACGTCGTAGACAAGACGGTTGAACCAGGTATTCGTAACTTTCACGACCAATGTATTTTTCCCTTTCTTCAGATAAGAGGTAACATCCATTTCGTAAGGCATAGTCCAGGCAACGCCTACCTTTTGTCCGTTCAGATAGACTTCGGCAATCCGCTGTACATCGCCTAAGTCGAGCCGGTAGGTCCGGTTCTTATCTATTTTTTTGACTTCAAACTGAGTGGAATAGGTGGCCGTACCGGAGAAGGCTTTCCCTTCCGCCGGAATGTCCAGGTCTTTCCAGGATTTCAATACGGGAAGGGAGATGGAAGCCGGCGTTCCCCAGCCCTCCGGAAAACGGAGTTCCCAAGGACTATTTAAAGGCAAAGTGGATACAAGCTGCCGTTCCCGAAGCTCCTGTACCGGACTGCCGGGCGCATTGAAAACGATAAAACAAGAGCCGGACTGAGGCAAATCTAATTGAACCTGTGTCCTGCCGTCGACCGACCGGACAGGGGTATCATTCATTTCACCGTTTACCGGATTCCACAACTGGACGTTCCCGCTTACACGGAAATCCAATGTGCCTTTAAAGCCTTTCCCCTTCGGCGCACAGACGTAATACCAATCCGTATCGCCTGCCCGGCGGTGCGACCACAAAGCGTCGGTCTGTCTGACATCCGGCTGAAGATTCAGCGCTGCCAGGCTCTTGTCGAGCGGCATGCCCGAAACGATCCGGCCTTTTCCGATTGTATGGATGCCGGGAGCAGTCCAGATCCGGCGGACGGCTTTATCCAACCGGTCGGAAGCCTCTTTGCCACCCATCAGGGTAGCCAATCCGGAAGGAGCGTCACCGATGACAGTCGCTCCGGCGTCGATCAGGGCATACAGTTTTTCCACCGTTTCAGGCAACATACGGGTCGTCTCGGGCAACCACAAAACACTGTAGTTGATTCCCTCCGGCGTAACGATACGTCCGTCCCGGACAGACAAGCGGTTCAACAGGGCATCCGTATTGCAGTAATCATATTTGAAACCTGCCGGAAAAGGAAACTCCTGGTTCGGTTTATGGTCTATTTCATCTCCCAGATACCACAGGACATCGGAAACCGGTTTTCCCCGCTCCAGCAAATAACCGCATCTTGCCAGATAAGTAGTAAAGTCAGGCATATATTTCCACCAGGTCTGCCCGCGCAGGAAAGGCGTACCGATACCGGCCCCCGAAAACGAAGTACCGGGAGGCAGGAAGCCGACCTGCGGGTTGTGCGTATAGGTATGGAAGATCAGGTGCGTCACCCCCTCTATGCTATTTACGTTCGCCACTTCCTTCAACATCGGGAACGATTCGTCCCAGGTATGGCTGAAAGAGGTAAAGGCCTCGGCTGCCACACGCGGTTTGCCGTAGATACGGGCGGCGGAAGTGGCGGGTTTAATCGGCTTAAAGTTCAGCGAACCGACATAGTTTTCGGTCATCGGTTGCCAGAATTCACACATGGGGACATCCGCATATTTATAATATTCGAGGATATCTGCCGGGAATACATCTCCGGCCGCCGTCTCATACGAAATGGACATACCCTGCTCTTTAGCCCTGTTGGCCATATTGCCAAAGAAATTATCCACAAACAGGCCGTTGATTACCTGTCTCCAGTCGTTCAGGAAGCGGGTGGTCGTCTCCGGATCGTCGACCACATAGCCGAAAAGGGCCGGCAGCCATTTCCGCAGCGGGTAACGGGTTCTCTTCTCAAACTCCTCCTCCATACGGGCGGTCCAGGTTTGCGTCCTGCATTCCCAGCTATCGAAAAGGACACCTTTCAGCAGACCGCCGGCCAACGGACCGTTGGAGAGCCTTCCCAGGTATCCGTCAAACTGTGCGTTGGAACCATCCAAAGAGAACTTGTCGCATTCCCAGCCGGTTCCTTCCGCCGGTGCAGGGCCGTTCTTCATTCCCGTATTGACATGTCCCACCCGCAGGATCGTCCACTTACCGGCAGGCGCTTCCCATTCCAAAAGACCGTCGGCATTCATCTTGCCAGTGAGGTCATAGATTTGATCCGTATGCAGGTAAGCGTCATCGGCATAGCGGATGGCATCTCCTTTCCGTTCCATCGTGCGTAATGTCCACGCCGCTTCCGACTCCCAGTTATTCTTGCGGGCTGCTGAAAACAGGCGTAAGGATTGCAATGCCATATCGTGTTTATTTACAATGCTGATGCGGTATTTCTTCGCCCCCTTTACTTCCTTGCACGAGAGCGAAATCGTCCGGTCGTCCTGCCAGTTGCTTTGCGGCATTTCGGTATTCAGGACCTCGACGCTCCCTCCTTCCGGCATGACAGCTTCCATTTTCAGGCTGACTCCCGGCTCGAAACACCAGCTATGGTTCATTTGTCGGACGGAAGACAATTCGATTGTCCGGACAACAGTCTCCTCCGGATAGGCTATTTCCAGCCAGTAAGGGCCATTGGCGGCGGGAGACAGGTTCAACGGCTTCTCAGCCTTTCCCTGCAAATAATCCGTCCAGTTGCATTCCACATTGCTGGTGATCCCGTCCGCCTGTAACGGTTCGCCCGTATCGCCATCCGGAGTCGGGAAAGCGAGGACAACCACATCCCGGTAGTCCCGCCAGTCTTCCCCGCTCGGTTGTGGTATGGGGAGTTGCTTATGTAAAGCGCCTGCCGTCACGTCCGTCCGGCTCCAAACCAGATGGCGCATGGCATTTTCCGGCTTAATCCAAGGACCGCCTGCCATTGCCCATCCCGGACAACCCTGCATCGTAAACCGCAATCCCAACCGTCTGCACTCCTCGGCTGTATGCTTAACCGCATGATCCCACAAAGGACTCAGGCAGGCAATCTGGGAATCCGTTCCCGGCCAGACAGTACCGAATTGCCCATGAAACAGCTGTATCCCGGAAAAACCGGCCGCGGCAATCGCTTCCAGATCGGCGGTGATACCTTTTAAGGAGACATTTCCACCGATATAATGGAACCATGTCTCCGGATAGAAAACTTTGTCGGGAGTAGAAAAGGCTGTTCTATCCGCTTCTCCGAAAGGCTTATCCAGAACCTCCGGTGAAGGGACCACAGGAACCTGCGCACTCAGGATGCACACAGAAAACAATAGCAAAGCGGTGTACAGCAAGCGCCGTACCGGGTGAAGTTTTTCCATATCTGATTATCTTATTAAATTATATATTCGAGAACAAAGTACGCGTCATCACTTCCCGGTGATAATTCTCCGTATCTCGCTCAACTTGTTCAATGCTTCCAAAGGTGTCAGATTGTTCACGTCCAGATTCTTGATCTCGTCACGCACCTGGCTGAGGACAGGATCGTCGAGCTGGAAGAAGCTCAACTGGTAACCGTCGGCCGATGAGGCGATTCCTTTGACCGGTTTGCTCTTGATGCCTTTGCGCTTTTCCGTGGCAATACCTTCCTGGCGGTTTTCCGTTTCGAGTTGTTTCAGTATCTCATTGGAACGTTTCACGATACTCTTCGGCATACCTGCCATCTTGGCCACATGGATACCGAAACTGTGTTCGCTTCCGCCGGGAATCAGCTTCCGCAGGAAGATCACTTTGTTGTTAACCTCTTTCACTGAGACATTGTAGTTCTTAATGCGTTTGAAAGAGGCCTCCATCTCGTTCAGTTCGTGATAGTGCGTGGCAAAAAGCGTTTTTGCACGTGCGTTCGGATGCTCGTGGATATATTCTACGATCGCCCAGGCAATGGAGATACCGTCGTACGTACTGGTTCCGCGTCCCAACTCGTCGAAAAGGACAAGGCTGCGGGAAGACATATTGTTGAGGATATCCGAAGCCTCGTTCATTTCCACCATAAAGGTAGATTCGCCGACCGAAATGTTATCCGAAGCACCGACACGGGTGAATATCTTATCCACAATCCCGATATGGGCAGATTCGGCAGGGACAAAACAGCCGATCTGGGACATCAGCGTGATCAGCGCCGTCTGGCGGAGCAGGGCGGACTTACCGGCCATGTTCGGCCCGGTGATAATAATAATCTGCTGCTTCTCATCATCTAAATAGACATCATTCGCAATATAAGGTTCCCCGATCGGCAACTGCTTCTCGATGACCGGATGACGGCCGGCCTTAATATCGATCACCTGAGAATCGTTCACGTCCGGCCGGATATAGCGGTTGCTCTCGGCCACTTTGGCAAACGAAAGGAGGCAGTCCAGACGCCCGATCAGGTTCGCATTTATCTGGATAGGCGGGATATATTCGGAAAGGCAGAGCACCAATTCGTTAAAGAGGCGCCCTTCCAGGGAAAGTATCTTTTCCTCCGCGCCTAATATCTTTTCTTCGTATTCTTTCAGTTCTTCGGTAATATAGCGTTCGGCATTGACCAGCGTCTGCTTGCGGATCCATTCGGCAGGGACTTTGTCCTTGTAGGCATTGCGCACTTCGATGTAGTAGCCGAACACGTTGTTGAAGCCTATTTTAAGGCTCGATATACCCGTCAGTTCTATTTCGCGTTGCTGTACCTTCAACAGATAGTCTTTTCCCGAATAGGCGACGGCGCGCAGGTCGTCGAGTTCGGCATTGACCCCTGTCGCAATTACTCCTCCGCGGTTCAGCAGGGAGGGCGGGTCGTTATTGATTTCCTTCTCGATCCGGTCGCGAATCAGCGCACATGCATTCAGTTGTTCGCCGATCCGGCAAAGGCTCGGTTCATCGCTCGCCATGCAAGCCTCCTTGATCGGCTCGATAGCGCGGAGGGCCACTTTCAGCTGTACCACCTCGCGGGGCGATACGCGGCCGACAGCCACTTTGGAGATGATACGTTCCAGGTCTCCTATCTGTTCCAGTTTCTCCTCCAACAGTTCTTTTACCTCGGGATGCCGGAAGAAGTATTCCACCACATCCTGGCGTTCATGGATAGGCTTGACATCCTTCAAAGGGAAAAGTATCCAACGGCGCAACATACGCGAACCCATCGGCGAAACAGTCTTATCCAGGACATCCAGCAGGCTGGTTCCCTCCTCGTTCATCGTACCGACCAGTTCCAGGCTGCGGACGGTAAACTTATCCAAGCGGACGTAACGGTCTTCTTCGATACGGGAAAGGGATGTGATATGCGATATATGTGTATGCTGCGTCTGGTCCAGGTAATGCAGGATAGCGCCCGAGGCGACGACGCCTAATTTCAGATGTTGCACTCCGAAACCTTTCAGGTTCTTCGTCTCAAAATGTTTCAGCAGGCGGTCGTTAGCCGTTTCCGGCGTAAACACCCAGTCGTCCAACTCGAAAATAAAGAAGCGGGGACCGAAAGCCTCCTCGAAACGTTTGCGGCTACCACGCTCGACCAATACTTCTTTCGGAGAGAAGTTGTTCAGCAGCTTATCGACATAGTCGACCGTACCTTCGGCAGTCAGGAACTCGCCGGTAGAGATGTCGAGAAAAGCAATGCCGCATATATCTTTGCCGAAATGGATCGCGGCAAGGAAGTTGTTCTCTTTGTGGTTGAGGATATTATCGTTAATGGAAACACCCGGAGTCACCAGTTCGGTGATACCGCGCTTCACTAACTTTTTCGTTAGTTTCGGGTCTTCCAACTGGTCGCAGATAGCCACACGTTTACCGGCACGGACCAGTTTGGGCAGATAGCTGTCGAGCGCATGATGCGGGAAACCGGCCATTTCAACCGTCTGTCCCGGTCCGTTCGCCTTCTTCGTCTGCACGATACCCAGTATTTCGGCTCCGGTCACGGCATCTTCGCCATACATTTCGTAAAAGTCGCCTACACGGAATAGCAGGATTGCATCGGGGTGTTTCGCCTTTATATCGAAATACTGCTTCATCAGGGGAGTTTCAACTATCTTAGCCACTGTTGTAATCTTTTTATGAGTTTAACCGTACAAAGGTACTATTTTTCACCTATCAAAAAATCTGCGGATTGCATTTTCATTCACAAAGACGCCTTCCGAATCGGCAATCCCGACAGTATCCATCAATACGGACAGGCCTTCAAAACCATCGGCATCCTTTTCAATCAGCTTCTGGTATGCTTCTGAGACAGACTGTGCATCCTTGTCCGCCGGTTTCACCTTAAACGTTCCTAAGTAATAGTTTCCCGAAAACACATCGTTCGTCGACTTCGTAAAATTGAATGTACTTGCCTCCTGCGTATAAAAGATGTTTCCCTGCACAAAAGTACTGTCGGAATAGCCGCCCCACGAGTCGGAAGTGATCATACTACGGTCGGCTTCTTTCGTCGCCCTCCTGTTTGCATGGATAATGTTATGGCTGATCGTCGTGTTCTTCACCGGACCGGCTATATGGATGGAAGGAGAAAACATACCGGCACGCGTCGGCCGGGTACGGCGTCCGTCGTTTATACTGATATTATAACGGATAACAGTACCGACATTCCCGGCATTGAACGTGGCGGGAGATTCACCGGAGTTACAAATCAGGACCATACCGCCGTCATTGTCGTGGCTGTAATTATACTGGATAAGCGTATTCCGGCAGTTCCAATCCGAATCGAATCCCTGCGCATCCCAGGGAGCTTTATGGTCGCTCACCTCGTTAAACTGAATGATCGTATTGTCGCAGCTCCAGGGCCAGATGCCGGCAGCCGCTTCCGAATCGGGAAGAATAGCGGGACAGTTGCGCATTACGTTGTGTTCGATTAACGTGCTGTCACAGCCGATCGGGACGATACCGTCACCCGGCACCTCCTCTATCAGGTTATTGCGGACAATCGTATGTTTGCTCGGATGCCAGTTTTCCCGGCTGCTATAGCCGGACCAGATCATCGCATTGCGGGCACAGCGCAGGATATGGCAATTCTCTATCGTCAGGCTGTCGAATACAGAGATAATATCCTTTCCGCCGTTAACGATCAGGATACCGCTACCGCCTCCTTCTTCTTTGACCAGCGAGCCGTTCACATCCCGTACGTCCACACCGTCCACCGCTATATTTCTGGAAACTCCGTAATCCCGGCATTCTATCTTCAGTCCCGTACGGTGCGGGCGGCGTTCCTTTCCCGTATTCACGATCGCGATATCCCGGAGCGTCAGGTAATCCGAATTGAAAATGCGGACAGCGTACAAGGATGTATCATTTCCTACGATGCAAGGTTTATCGCCTTCTCCGTATGCCTCAACGTAAATCCGGTTATCCGGCGTTCCCTGCCCCGATATTTCCAATTCTCCTGCAAAGGTTCCGCCTCTTTTCAGCCGTATCCTGTCGCCGGGTTTCAGTTCGACATTCCGGAGTCCGGAAAGACTTTTCCAGGCGGTCGCTTCCGTCAGCCCGTTTTGGCTGTCATCTCCGTTTACGGCATCCAGATAGTAAGAAGATGCAGTCTGATTCGAGCAACTCATCCACAAAAGGGAAAAAAGAAGAACAGAGAAAAAACAAACAATCTTTTTCATGATATTCAGTTAGATTTTACGCTCAAAGATAGTTATTCTTTACATAAAGATATAACTTTGTAACCATTCAAACAAAAAACATAATATCATGAAACAAGCTATTTTAATCTCAACCGGTATCCTGTTGGCCGCTCCTTTCATCCATGCCGAAAAGAATAAGGATAAGAAACCGAACGTTGTCTTTATCCTGGCCGATGATCTGGGCTATGGCGATCTAAGCTGCTACGGGCAGGAAAAATTCGAAACTCCCAACATCGATAAGCTGGCACAAAACGGAATGCGTTTCACGCAGTGTTACTCGGGAACGACCGTCAGCGCCCCTTCCCGTTCCTGCCTGCTAACCGGTACGCATAGCGGACACACGCCTGTCCGCGGAAACCTCGAACTCGATCCGGAAGGACAGTTCCCGCTCCCGGCAAACGCCCGCACCATCTTCCAGGTGATGAAAGAAGCCGGTTACAAGACTTCCGCTTTCGGTAAATGGGGATTGGGTTTTATCGGTTCGACCGGTGATCCGAAGAATCAGGGATGCGACACTTTCTACGGATATAACTGCCAGTTGCTGGCGCACAGCTATTACCCGGACCATCTTTGGGACAACGACAAACGGGTGGAACTGACTGACAACAACCTGAATGTACAATACGGAAAAGGAACCTATTCGCAGGATCTTATCCACGGGAAAGCACTGGAATACCTGGACAATATGAATCCGGACGAACCCTTCTTCATGTGGTATCCGACCATCATCCCGCACGCGGAACTGATCGTACCTGAAGACAGCATCATTAAAAAGTTCCGCGGCCTGTACCCGGAAAAGCCTTACCACGGCGTAGAACCGGGCAGCCCGGCTTTCCGCAAAGGCGGCTACTGCACACAATTCTATCCGCATGCAACCTTTGCTGCTATGGTTTACCGTCTGGACGTTTATGTCGGACAGATTGTCCAGAAACTGAAAGACAAAGGCTTGTACGACAATACGATCATCATCTTTGCCAGCGATAATGGCCCGCACATGGAAGGTGGCGCCGATCCCGACTTCTTTAACAGCAACGGCATTTATCGCGGCTACAAACGCGACCTTTACGAAGGCGGTATCCGCGTGCCGATGATCATTTCATGGCCGGGACACGTGCAGCCGAGTACGGAAACAGATTTTATGTGTTCCTTCTGGGATGTATTGCCGACCTTCGAAGAGATCATCCATCCGAAAGCCAAACAGAAAGAAATGGACGGCGTCAGTATGTTGCCGTTACTGCAAAACCGCAAAGGACAGAAAGAACATGAATTCCTGTATTTCGAATTTCAGGAACTGAACGGCCGCCAGGCTGTTCGTAAAGGCCCGTGGAAACTGGTTCACATGAACATTCGCGGTGACAAGCCTTACTACGAACTTTACAACCTGGCGTCCGATCCTTCGGAAAGACATAATATCCTGGACAGCTATCCCGACAAAGTGGCCGAACTGAAAGCCATCAT
Organism: uncultured Parabacteroides sp.; assembly: GCA_900552465.1. Taxonomy (GTDB): domain Bacteria; phylum Bacteroidota; class Bacteroidia; order Bacteroidales; family Tannerellaceae; genus Parabacteroides. Next base: position 30,112 of record URZO01000013.1, read on the forward strand.
GCAGCGGGAACACGTCAAAGACCCGAACTGGCCGCTGCTAAAAGGCGAATGACAGGAATAGCTTATGGCTGCTTTTTCCTTCGGCAGTAAGCACTTCCATCACATAAACACCGGCCGGATACCCTGCGCAGGAAAGCGATACCTCTGTATTGCCTCCGGCCGGTTGCTTTTTCAACAAACGACCTGTTATATCATATAATACAATTTCCTTTATGGCTACCGGAGAAGTAACGGAAACGGTTCCGCCGGCATTGCAGGAAACAGTGACGGGTGACGGGACTGCTATCTCTTCGTTCGCCACATCGCTGCCGTCCACTGCAATTTCACCGTAAGTATCGGTTCCGCCTCTCACCCATTTCCAGTCGTTTCCGTCACTGCTCTTATAAAGGAGACGGATGCAATCTCCGGATGCTATCGGTTGGGTAATCGTACAGGCCAACTCTCCGCCTATCCCGTTATTTATATCAATGGATACAGACTTTTCGGAAGAAATCAGTTCTTTCGTATTCCCGTCTTTGTCGACAAGCGCAACAACTAAGTCACCGGTGAAGTTACGGATACTCATATTGCCAACATAGCCGAACTGCACCTCAAACAGCTGCCCCGGTTCAAACGTATCGGTCGATGTGTCCAATCCATCAAAAACGATTCCTCCGCTTTCACCATAGAAAAAGGTCAGCACATCTTCATAGGTGGAACCTTCGACAGGCTTCTGCATACTGATCATAGCCATCTGGTCGAGAGAGAATCCCCCGCCGCTGTTACCACCCGTTCCCTGTTCTTCGGGTTCGAGCACGGCAAGCAGATAGTAGCCGTTGGCCAGTCCGCTCCATCCCCAGTTGACATGGTAATAATCGGCTGTATTGTAGCCGTCGATAATAAACTGATGCCCTTCTTTCTGATCATTCTCGCCACCATAAACGACGGGACGGTTATTGTCGAGTTCACCTTTGATGATGGACTCCCATTCGGCTGTCTGATAGTTCTCCCGTTGCAGGACATGGAGGGATTTATCATACTTCATATAGTTGACCAGACCTTGTGCAGCCGTCAGCATCAGAGCGCCGCTATTACCGGGAGCATAATCCATGTCGGAGAAAACGCCGCAGTCGTACATCAGGGTCGCTACATTTTGCGCCTGCTGGTCGGTGTACTGTCCGGCGGTGTAAGTAGCCGGCATATTATTCCATTGGTAAGGAGTGTCGAAAGTGGCAGAGAGTGACAGGTTGTAAGTCTTCGTAGTATAAGAATGACTACCTTGTCCGACATCCGGCCATTGGTGATACTGCATGGCGATTGCCGTAGAAGTTGCCACACAGCCGGTCGGCGTACGCTGGCCGCTAACCTCCGGGCAAAGATTATTATAAGGCGTCATCTGATCCCACAATACGGTTGTGAGTTCCACACCGGTCGACTTTAGTTGCAAACTTCCGTTACCAAGTTTCTCCCAAGCCTCACGAGTAGCGGCAGAAGCCTGTTTATTATGACTGCGCAACCAATTTATCTGCCGTTGGTAACTGTCGAACCAGGCGCGCAGGTTGGAAGGTATTCCTTCCTTGGAAAACGTCTGTTCCCGGCCGTAACCGAGAATCGGGTAGACAGCATCGTCGCCCGCTACCACCACAAAACCGGGAGCATCAGTACGATCGAACACATAGAAAGTAGGCTCGGAAGCAATCGCATCACTGCTACTGGAACGTGTTCCGGCAATGGCATCTGTCCAAACCAGCGTAAGAGTTTCCTGTCCCGACCGGGTCTGAGGATAATTGCTCTTTATGAAACTAAGGGCAATCTTGCGTGCCTGTTTCATATCGACGGGGGCTGCGCTCATCGACAAAACCGACAAGGCAACTACGAATAAAAGGGTAAATCTTCTCATCATTTGTGTGTATTTATCGTTAGCTTTGGGTATAAACAACGACAAAGACGAGAAGGTTTTATCCCCTCCTGATAACTAATGTAACAAAATACTAACAATCAGAACAATGAACAGCATTTATTCGTATATTAATGCCGATCGATTTGTTGGCCGATAATTATCAGCCGTATGGCCGACGGTTATCAACCGTGTGGCTGACGATTATCGGCCATACGGCCGACAGTTATCAACATCGAATTAGATGCTATGGTAATTACAAATACATACCGGGAGATTTTCAAATACATAAAGATAATTGCACAATCGGATTATTATCCTTTACTTTGGAAAATTAAAAACAATAAAAACACTTAGCTATGGAACTACAAGTGATTCAAAACAAAATTTATGAGATTAGAGGTCAACGAGTGATGCTGGATTTTGATTTGGCAACATTGTATCAGGTGGAAACAAGACGTTTGAAAGAACAAGTTAAACGTAATATTGAACGTTTTCCAGAAGACTTCATGTTTATACTTACAGAAAAAGAATGGAATGAACTGGTCGCAAATTGCGACCAGTTACCCAAAACAATGAAGCACAGCTATATTATACCCTCCGCCTTTACGCAAGAAGGAATAGCGATGCTGTCAAGCGTACTTCGTTCCCCTATAGCAATACAAGTCAATATAAACATTATGCGGGCCTTTGTAAAAACAAGGCAATATATACTTGAAAGCAATCAGACAGCCAAAGAATTAGCAGAACTCAAACTGCAACTCCGTTTCTTACAAGAAGATTTGGAAAGCCTTTCGAAAGACCACGAAAGTTATGAACAGCACTTTGATGATATCTACATGGCTCTGGCGGAATTAGCCAACCGAAATAAAGAAAAAGAAAATAAACCAAGAAATAGAATAGGATATGTATAATCATAAAATTCACTAACTTTGTGGCTTTAAATAGAAAACGATAAAAATAAACGATAAACAATCATGGAGTACAATTTCAGAGAAATTGAGAAAAAGTGGCACGAATACTGGATTGCCAACAAGGTTTATAAAGTCGAAAAGAATGCCGACAAACCTAAGTATTACGTATTGGACATGTTTCCTTATCCATCAGGAGCAGGGCTACATGTAGGCCACCCGCTCGGTTACATCGCTTCTGACATTTATTCCCGTTACAAACGCCTGCAAGGTTTCAACGTTTTGCACCCGATGGGCTATGACGCCTACGGACTGCCGGCAGAACAATATGCTATCCAGACCGGACAGCATCCCGAAGTAACGACAAAGAAAAACATCGCCCGGTATCGCGAGCAAATGGATAAAATAGGTTTCAGCTACGACTGGAGCCGTGAAATCCGTACCTGCGACCCGGAATATTATAAATGGACACAATGGGCATTCATCCAGATGTTCAACAGCTACTACTGCAACGACGAAAAGCAGGCGCGCCCTATCAGCGAACTGGTTGCCGCTTTCGAACAGGTCGGAACAGAAGGCCTGAACGTTGCCTGCGGCGAAGAGCTGAGCTTCACGGCTGACGAATGGAAAGCCAAAAGTGAGAAAGAAAAACAGGAAATCCTGCTGAACTACCGCATCGCTTATCGGGGCGAAACGATGGTAAACTGGTGTGCCGCATTAGGTACCGTATTGGCCAATGATGAAGTGGTGAACGGCGTTTCCGAACGCGGCGGTTATCCGGTGGAACAGAAAATCATGCGCCAGTGGTGCTTGCGTGTATCTGCGTATGCACAGCGTTTGCTGGACGGACTGGATACAATCGACTGGACAGACTCGCTGAAAGAAACACAGCGTAACTGGATCGGTCGCAGCGAAGGAGCCGAAATCCAGTTTAAAGTGAAAGACAGCGATCTGGAATTTACGATCTTTACGACCCGTGCTGATACCATGTTCGGTGTCACTTTCATGGTACTGGCTCCCGAAAGCGAACTCGTTGCCCAGCTAACCACTCCCGAGCAGAAGCAGGAAGTGGACGCTTACCTGGACCGCACCAAGAAACGTACGGAACGCGAACGCATCGCCGACCGTTCCGTGACCGGTGTATTCAGCGGTTCATACGCCATTAACCCGTTCACAGGCGACGCAGTGCCCGTCTGGATCAGCGATTATGTACTGGCCGGCTACGGAACAGGTGCTATCATGGCCGTTCCGGCACACGACAGCCGTGACTACGCATTTGCCAAACATTTCAACCTGCCGATCATCCCATTGATCGAAGGATGCGACGTCAGCGAAGAAAGCTTCGATGCAAAAGAAGGCATCGTCTGCAATTCGCCGAGACCGGAAGTAACGCCCTATTGCGACCTCTCTCTGAACGGTCTGACCGTAAAGGAAGCAATCGCCGCCACCAAGAAATATGTAGCCGAACATCAATTAGGACGTGTAAAAGTCAACTACCGCCTGCGCGACGCTATCTTCAGCCGCCAGCGCTATTGGGGCGAACCGTTCCCTGTTTATTACGATGCGGATGGTATGCCTCAGATGTTGCCGGTCGACAAACTGCCGCTCGAACTGCCGGAAGTCGATAAATTCCTGCCGACCGAAACGGGCGAACCTCCTTTAGGACACGCCGTAAAATGGGCTTGGGATACCGCTAAACAGGAAGTTGTGGAAGTCTCCAAAATAGACAACAAGACTATTTTCCCGCTCGAACTTTGTACCATGCCGGGATTTGCCGGTTCATCGGCTTACTACCTGCGCTATATGGACCCGCACAACGACCAGGCATTAGTAGATAAAGATGTAGACGAATACTGGCGTAATGTAGACCTCTATATCGGTGGAACCGAACATGCTACCGGTCACCTGATTTACAGCCGCTTCTGGAATAAATTCCTGTTCGACCTGGGTGTTGTCTGCGAAGAAGAACCGTTCAAGAAACTAATCAACCAGGGAATGATCCAGGGACGTTCCAACTTTGTGTATCGTATCAACGGTACGAACAAGTTCGTTTCCCTGAACCTGAAAGATAAATACGAGGTGACTCCTATCCACGTGGATGTAAATATCGTATCGAACGATGTCCTGGATATGGAAGCCTTCAAAAGCTGGCGCCCGGAATATAAAGATGCCGAGTTCGAACTGGAAGACGGCAAATATATCTGCGGTTGGGCGGTTGAAAAGATGTCGAAGTCGATGTTCAACGTCGTTAACCCGGATATGATCGTTGAAAAATACGGTGCCGATACGCTTCGTCTGTACGAAATGTTCCTGGGCCCGTTGGAACAATCCAAACCTTGGGACACGAACGGTATCGACGGCGTTCACCGTTTCCTGAAAAAGCTGTGGGCACTGTTCTTCGGCAACACGGATACATTGCAGATCACAGATGCAGAACCGACAGCCGACGAACTGAAATCACTGCATAAGCTGATCAAGAAAGTAACGTTCGACATCGAACATTTCTCATACAACACATCTATCAGCGCCTTCATGATTTGTGTGAACGAACTGAGCAACCTGAAATGTAACAAACGTGCCATTCTGGAAGAATTAATCATCCTGTTGGCTCCGTTCGCTCCTCATTTTGCCGAAGAACTGTGGCATACTTGCGGTCACGACACGACTGTTTGTGACGCCAAATGGCCCGTCTGCAACGAAGAATACCTGAAAGAAAACTCGCTTACTTATGCTATCTCCTTCAACGGTAAAGCCCGTTTCAGCATGGAACTTCCGGCCGATATGCCGCGTGAAGAGATAGAAAAAGCTGCTCTTGCACATGAAAATTCCGCCAAATGGATGGAAGGCAAGACACCGAAGAAGATTATCGTTGTTCCCGGAAAGATTGTAAACATCGTAATCTAAACATTTATATGAAGTTCATAAACAATAAAGTTTATTTTGCTGTACAAGACTACCTGATGATTATATTGGGTACTCTCTTGTACGGCTTCGGCTTCAACGCCTTCATCTTGTCTAATGAAATTATTACCGGTGGAGTCAGCGGTATTTGTGCCTTAATCTTCTTTGCCACCAACGAGGCTATCCCCGTGTCTGTATCTTACTTCGTGATAAACGTAGTATTACTGTTGGCCGCCCTGAAAATACTTGGGTTTAAATTTCTGATAAAAACGATATTCGGAGTCTTCTCCCTGTCCATATCCCTGTCGTTCTTCGAATGGTTGTTGAAAGACCATACCATCCTGCACGACCAGCCGTTTATGTCTATCATTATCGGGGCCTTCCTTTGCGGAGCCGGTCTCGGACTTGTATTCTCGGCAAACGGCAGTACGGGAGGTACGGATATCATCGGGGCTATTGTCAACAAATATAAGAATATATCCATTGGCCGCGCCTTGCTGTTCTGCGATTTCTTCATCATCGGTTCCTCTTTTCTTCTGTTTCATGACGTCGAAAAGATCGTATTCGGTTTTGTAGAGATGTTTATAAGTAATTATATACTCGACATGGTGTTGAACGGTAACCGCCAATCGGTCCAGTTCTTCATCTTCTCGCAGAAGTACGACGAAATAGCCGAACGGATCATTCACGACCTGGACCGCGGATGCACCATTCTCGATGGCGTAGGCGGCTATTCCCGTAAACCTGTCAAAGTAGTTGTCCTGTTGGCCAAGAAATCCGAATCGGTCGCCATCTTCCGCTTAGTCAAACAGATAGACCACCAGGCATTCATCTCGCAAAGTATCGTCAGAGGCGTGTACGGAGAAGGATTTGACCAGATAAAAGCATAAAACAGTCACTTAAACAATTTAAAGCACTTCCGTACGTTATATACACATCGTATAGAAGTGCTTTTTTTATTTATACACAACGAAAATGAAACTTGTATTTGCAACAAATAACCAGCACAAGCTGGACGAAGTCCGGAAAATAACAGCCGGATACACCGAAATAGTAAGCCTTTCAGACATCGACTGTCACGACGATATTCCCGAAACAGCAGAAACCCTGGAAGGTAATGCCCTGCAAAAAGCCCGTTATATCAAAGAGAAATTCGGTTACGACTGTTTCGCCGATGATACGGGACTGGAAGTAGAAGCTCTGAATAACGCTCCGGGAGTATACTCTGCACGCTATGCCGGTCCGGGACATGATTCGGAAGCAAACATGAATAAACTGCTCCGGGAGATGGAAGGCAAAGAAAACAGGAAAGCCCGTTTCCGTACCGTTATCGCCCTTATCCTGGACGGCAAGGAATACCTGTTCGAAGGAGTTGTAAACGGCACCATCATCCGGGACAAACGAGGTGGAAGCGGTTTCGGCTACGACCCTGTATTTGTTCCCGACACCTATTCGCAGACATTTGCCGAAATGGGTAACGAGCTCAAAAATAAAATCAGCCACCGCGCCGAAGCAGTTAAGAAACTGACTGCCTTTTTATCGAATTACACGTTCTAATATTGTATTTAATATGAGAAATATATTGACTGTTATCTTGCTTTTCCTCCTTTCATTCACTGCCCCGGCAGCCAATGACAACACACTCGGGTGGAAAACATACCTTTCTTACAACAACACCAATAACGTAGAGGAATCTGCCGACCAGGTATTCGTCGTAGCGGAAGGCGCTCTGTATACGTATGGAAAAGAAGATAACAGCATCAAGCAATATTATAAAGGAAACGGATTGAATGACACCGATATTCAATTCATTTCCTATAACAAACAGACTAAATCCCTGTTGATTGTTTATAACAACTGTAATATAGATATCCTGGAAAATGGTTCCGTAAAGAATATCCCTTACCTCTACTCTACCACAGCATTAAGAGATAAAAAAGTAAATTCCGTTATGATTCATAACGAATATGCCTATTTATCCATAACGTCCGGTATCGTAGTCGTCAACATGGACAAAAAAGAAATAACCGATACCTACAACTTATCCCGGAATGTAACATCCTCTGTCATCCTGAACAACCGGATATATGCTTCCGTAAAAAGTGAAACATTCAACGGCGTTCTATATGCATCTTTAGGCGATAACCTGTTGGACAAAGCGAATTGGAAAGCATACGCAGTACCGGGATTCCCGTCAGATAGCTCCATAGATACAATCGTATTATTCAAAAACCAGCTGTTTTATCTGTCTAAAAACAAAGGTGTCTATTACGAGGTGAACGGAACAACTGTTTCTTTAGTAAATAATGCTCAAATGAACAGCATCAAAGTTATCGGTGAAAAGTTAGCTTGTATAGCCTCTTCACAGGTTTATATCTTCACAGATACAAAAACTTTCGACCAGATAAATATTGCCATAAAAGATATCAGTACCTATCAGACCGATAAATACTGGATCGCAGAAGGTTCAAAAGGTTTGCGTTCTATCAAAAGAACCGGAGCGAATAAGTTTGAAGCTGTAAACGAAGCAATCATATTGGATGGTCCCTACTCCAACAGTTCGTTTGACATTGTATGTCAAAATGATAAAGTATATATCATACCAGGCGGCAAAAGTCTGACAGGTAACGACCGTTTCGGTATAGCAGGTTCGGTGATGATATATGATTATGAGAAATGGACTGTACTGGAACCTTCCAAAGTGCAAAGTAAATTAAACGTATGGCCTCGCGACTATACCGGTATTGTTATCAGTACGAATGATGCCGGAGAAGAAATTATTTACACATCTTCCTATGGTGATGGCGTTATCCGGTACAAAGACGGAGAACCGGAAATCAGATATACCAGTTCGAACAGCCCGCTTCAGAATGCAGGTGGAAATGCAGGTAACTACTACTTCATGGATGGACTTGCTTTCGATAAAGACGGAAACCTCTGGATGACAAATTCGGAAGTAAACGACGCCATAAAAATATTGGATAAAGAAGGCAAATGGCATAGCCTGTTCGTTGAATCATTAAGAAGCAAGCCTACCATTAATGATATTCTCGTTACTTCCAACAATGACAAATGGGTCAATATATCCCGTCCTGCAAGTGACGCCCGTATTACAGTCATTGCAAACAGTAATTCATTAGACGAAGCTGACTCTTACAAATTTGAAAGTTTTACTGATACCGACGGCAACAACTTTGCCCCCAGTAACTATACTTGTATGGCAGAAGACAAAGACGGATATGTATGGATAGGAACCAGTAAAGGTGCCATTTACATTACCAATCCCAGGCTGGCAGCATCGGAAAACAGCAGTTCTACGCGCTGTACGCGTGTCAAACTAATCAATGAAGAAGATGAAACACCTTATTATTTCCTCGACAACGTAATGGTGACAGCCATAAAAGTGGACAATGGTAACCGGAAATGGATCGGTACGGCAGGTAATGGCGTTTATGTATTAAGCGGAGATAACCAGGAAGTCGTCCATCAGTTTAATACATCCAACAGTCCTCTCCTGTCCGATAATATATATTCCATAGAAATCAACGGAAAGACTGGCGAAGTATTTATCGGAACAGATAAAGGTTTGGTTTCCTATAAAGGAGAAGCAACGGAGGGCAGAAGCGACTATTCCAATGTTTATGCCTATCCTAATCCTGTACGGCCGGAACATGCGGACAAAGTTACGATCACAGGCCTGATGGATAACTCGATCGTAAAGATCACCGACCTAAGTGGAAATCTTATCTATCAAACCAAATCATTAGGCGGACAGGCATTCTGGAACTGTCGTAATAAGAAAGGTGTCCGTGTAGCATCAGGTATTTATCTTGTTCTTTCCGCTACCGAAGATTCTAAAGAAAGTGTAGTAACAAAGATCGCAGTCATAAAATAAGGAAATGAATCCAACTGAAAAGGTATTGCTCAATTCCAGGCTGATTGCACAAGTTAAAGAAGCGAATAACTTTGATTTTATCCGCTTCTTTCTTGCTTATTCGGTCATGTTCAATCACTTCAGCGCATTGACGGATACAGATCCTTTCTGGTTCGTCAGCGGCGGATTCCGTGTAAAAGGATTTTTCATTATCAGCGGATTTCTGGTTATGTTCAGTTTCCTGCGCTCACCGGATACATACGTTTTCTTCCGCAAACGTGTACAACGTATTATGCCGGCCTATTCGCTGGTGATTCTGCTATGCCTGGTATTAGGATTTTTTCTGACTACATTACCGTATCATGAATTCCTGACATCTCCCAAACCTTATACTTATCTGTTCACCAATCTGCTGACATTAAACTTTCTCTGTCCGGACCTTCCGGGCGTTTTCGACAATAATCCGTTACATGCCATGAACGGTTCGCTCTGGACAATCAAAGTAGAACTGATGTTATACATGACGGTTCCTCTCATTTACTGGCTGTTGAAGAAATACAACAAATTGGTATGTTTGGTATTGATATACGTATTATCTTTCATTTATTCCACTACCTGCAACTACCTGGATGATACGACACACAACGCTGTCTACGAGTTTCTGAAACGACAGTTCCCCGGACAAATGATGTATTTCTGTTCCGGCATCATCATACTGGCCTATTTTCCGCAGTTCCGAAAGTATATGAAATACATATTTCCAATAAGTATTTTATTGCTAATATTCAGAGATGTTCTGTTACTCAGTATATTCGAACCGATTGCACTGGCTTCCGTTATTATATCGGTAGCCTATAGTTTCAAATGGCTACACTTCTTTAACCGTATGGGAAACTTTTCTTACGGTATATTCCTGCTCCATTTTCCTGTCATACAAACATTCATCCATTTCGGATTAGATAAGTACAGCCTGGTTCTGACCTTGGCATTGACAACTGTCATTTGTACCTACTTAGGAACATTATCCTGGAAGTATATCGAGAAACCCTGTCTGTATAAACCTAAACGTAAATAACAGCCTTAAAAACAGAAATCCACAGCAGTACACAAGATATGCACTACTGTGGATTTTATTTTTACCGCGGTTTATCAATAAACTTATAAACCGAGCTTCTCCGAAATCTCCAGCATTTTCTTGATCGGACGGATTGCCTTTTCCTGTACTTCTTCGCTTACAAAGATTTCAGGCAATTCATATTTCAAGCAGTTATACAATTTCTCCATCGTATTCAAACGCATAAAATTACATTCGTTGCAGGCACAAGTACTGTCGTTGGGAGGAGCCGGAATGAACTCCTTATCGGGACTTTGCTTGCGCATCTCGTGGATAACGCCGCTTTCCGTCGCTACAATGAATCGTTTCTTGTCGGACTTAACCGTGTGCTTCAGAAGAGCCGCAGTCGATCCTACGAAGTCTGAGACCTGTATAACAGGCTGCTTACATTCCGGGTGAGTAATGACTTCAGCATCCGGGTACTGCTTCTTCAGCTCCAGTATCTTTTCCAATGAAAACTGTTCGTGTACATGGCAGGCACCGTCCCAAAGCAACATCTTACGTCCGGTAATACCATTTATATAATTACCTAAGTTACGGTCCGGGCCAAAGATAATCTTTGTATCTTCCGGAAAACTCTCCACAATCTGACGGGCATTGGTAGAAGTTACCACCACATCCGTCACTGCCTTGACCGCAGCTGTCGTATTTACATACGAAATAACCACATGGCCGGGATGTTGTTTGACGAATGCTGCGAAGTCCGGAGCCGGACAACTGTCTGCCAGCGAACAGCCGGCATTCAGGTCGGGAACCAGTACCTTCTTGTCCGGACACAACACCTTGGCTGTTTCTCCCATAAAATGGACACCACAGAAAACAATGATGTCGGCCGTCGTCTTGGCTGCCTGTTGTGCCAATGCCAGGCTGTCTCCTACAAAATCCGCTATATCCTGGATGTCACCAGTCTGATAATAATGAGCAAGGATGACGGCGTTCTTTTCTTTGCGCATTCTATTTATCTCTTCCTTTAAATCCAAACCCTTTGGAATGGGGGCGTCCATATATCCGATCGATTGGTTTGTCAACATAGTTACCTGTATTAAATGATTGTGTTGTAGATACTGTGCAAAGGTAAGAACTTTATTGATTCCCCCATAGGAAACATATATAAAACCAAAAGAACGCCGGTAGGTTTCCACTAAAATACGTACGTCTTCCTCAGGAAACCTGCCAGTCGTTTTTGGCCGGGACTTTTCCCCCTTCCCGAAGTTATCCACAATCATATTATTATATTCTTATTTATTCTTTATTTTAAATCTAAATATGATGAATATAATATCCGGTTGAAACAGTTAATACATTTTTGTTACATTACTTGTCTGATTCGTTATTAAACGATGTAAACCACTTATTAAGTAGATACCAACATACGGTTTTTCTTATTATATCCTGCTATTCTTTACTTTACAGATTTTATCAGTTTCCGGTTGAAAACTACCTGTGTGTAAAAGTTCATAGCGGTTGCCTGCTGTCGATACGTGTATAACCGCTGTTGACAGAGCGTAGTAAATAATCTGTTACTTCTATTGCATAATAGAAAGGGGAGAATGTATAGCGAACAATTCGAATAATGCAAGAACTATTTTTCATTTTGTGTCCACCACTTATCAATACCTTTTCAACGGCATATCCACATTAATTGACTACTTTTGCAAACAAAGAAATGATGACTATGCGCAAGTTAAAAATAACAGAACTGAACCGCCTGACCCCGGAGGCATTCAAAGATAGTAAAAAGATTCCGTTGGTGGTTGTGTTGGACCACGTAAGGAGCTTAAATAATGTAGGATCCGTGTTCCGTACGTCCGATGCTTTCAGGGTAGAAGGTATTTATCTGTGCGGTATTACAGCTTGTCCGCCTCATGCGGAAATCCATAAGACAGCTTTAGGGGCGGAAGAGACGGTAGACTGGAAGTACTTCAAAGATACGATGGAGGCTGTTGATAACCTGAAACAACAAGGGTATATCGTTTGTGCAGTGGAACAGGCAGAAGGCAGTACTATGTTGGATAAGTTGTTGTTAGACAAAGATAAGAAGTACGCAGTAATCATGGGAAACGAGGTAAAAGGCGTTCAACAATGTGTCGTTGATAACTGTGATATGTGTATTGAAATACCGCAGTATGGGACAAAGCATTCCCTGAATGTTTCAGTTACTACCGGTATTATCATCTGGGATTTCTTTAAGCAGCTGTCAGATTAATCCGTTTTCGACAAGTACGACTACCCGTTCCGTCATAGCATCTTTTCCTTTCGGATCGTATTCGGTTTTCAGGCTGGCACCGAACATACCGGCAAATATATTCCAGAAACCTGCCCGGAAACTGCCTAAGTAGGCTCTTAACAGGTTATAGCTCGATTGGTTACATTCTCTGTCAATCAGCTTGATAAGTAGCTTGCCTTGTGAGAAAGTAAGTTTTTTCAGTTCCGGTTTATATTCCTGGAAAAGTTCTTTCTCCATGCGTTTCAAATGGGCTTGACGGGATTTATCGTCCGGGAGGGTTTCCATATACTCATATGTTTCGATCAGTGTTTCATAAACCATCTTGGCATACGGTAACGTACGTTTTACATCGCGGACTAACTTGTTATATTGAGCCTGTTCACGTTTGTTCTTAAACTTTACCGGTGGATAAATGAATATCTCCCGCAGATTGACCACAGGTACCGTGTCCTTTCCATCCAGATAAGCTTTTTGTAACCCTTCAGGAACGGTATTAATTTTCAATGTTTGTGCCTTAGCCCCTACCATACACAACATGAATACTATCAATATTTTATACCTACCTTTTCTCAACATCGTGTACAAATGTAGTTGATTTACGGATAGCATTTGCCCGTTTTACAGAATTTGACTAATAAGTTCCATTGCTCCATTCATTGATAATAAGGAGGTATCTTATAAATAAGTTGTCAATATGTTGTCAACTTCATATAAATCATTATATTTGTAGCAGTACAAACAACTAAAATCAACAGACTATGAAACATCCGACTTCCTTTCCATTCTTTATAAATCATAAATATTTAATCCATAAATAATTATCACTTAAAAACTTGTATTATGAAAAAGGAAGAAATCAAAAACTTATTGGATAAGTTTGAGGCGGCTGCAAATGTTGTAGAAGAAGTAGAATGCTGGAGTGCCAGGGAATTACAAACTTTACTGGGATATGCAAAGTGGGATAACTTTATCAACAATGTTGTGGTGAAAGCCAAAGAGGCATGTAGGAATGCAGGAGAAGATATACAAAACCATTTTCCCGACGTCGGGAAAATGGTTTCTATTGGATATGGCGTTGAAAAACAAATAGATGACATCTTATTAACGCGTTATGCATTGAAACGAAACAATTCTACTAACTGATAATAAATCAAACCTTACTATGAAATCAATAAATATACTTGTTGCATTTCTTGTATCTATCAACATGCATGCTGTTGATAACCTTCGCCTGACTGATATGCGCAGTTTGGGAATGGGAGGGAATGGGGTGACGCAATCCGTGCTGTTTAATCCTGCATTGGTAACATTGGATGCTGATAAAGTGGTTCATATCGAATACTTTAATCGTTATGGGGTAAAAGAGTTGGGAACAGCTGGGATTAGTTTTGTCTATCCTGATTCACGATTAGGAGCAGGTGTTAATATCTCTTCTTTCGGGTATGATAAGTATAGGGAGACACTTTTCCGTTTGTCATTAGGGAAGCAATTGGATGAGCGGTGGCGGATTGGTGTTAGCTTCCAGTGTGCCGTGTTGCAGACAGAGTTGTTGGAAGAGATGCCGAAACAGTTATCTACGGATGTAGGTATCCTGTTTGCTCCCGTTGACAAACTGTTGATTGGAATGTTGATAATGAATTTTCCTTCTGTGGCGATTCATAAGCAGAGTATTGGAATAAAAGATTTTACAAGCTATTCTGTTCAAATAGGTTTTCAATGGGAAGTAATTAACAGCATGTTAATAGTAGGGACACTCGAGAGTAATAAGGAGCATGTATTGACCGGTAATGCCGGGATCGAATATACTCCATTCAAAGATTTCCATATACGGGCAGGTATACAGGCTATTCCTCTATTGCCGACTCTGGGTGTCGGATACTGCCTGTCGGGATTTGCTGTCGATGTAGCAACTGTTTATCATCCGGTTTTGGGAGTCAGTACCGGGCTTGGTTTAAGTTATTCCTTTTAATCTTATCAGACTATGAAACGATTGTTTATAAACCTGTTGGTATGCCTGTTCATAAACAGTTATCAACTTAAAAGTCAGACATTACCTTCTGTTGACAAGTGGATGGAATATATAGAGGAAATTGCTTCGGAAACAGAAGACGAAACACGTATCGAAACACTTTATACCGATCTTTCTTACCTTGCCGAACATCCTTTCGAACTGAATACGGTGACGGAAGAACAGTTGCGCCGCCTTCCTTTCCTTTCCGATCTGCAGATACAAAAGCTGTTGGAATATCGTTCACGTTATGGTAAAATGGTTACGCTTTATGAACTCAAAAATGTGGAATCGTTCGATTATGAAACGATTTCCCTGTTGATTCCTTTCGTTTATATCGGTGAAATAATAGTTGATAAGCGATCTGTAACTGTGAAAAACCTGTTGAAATATGGTTCTAATGATTTGCAAATCAGATATGACAGATGTTTTCAACAAAAGAAGGGATATGGTTCATATCCTGACAGTGTGCTGCAACAATATCCGAATCGTAAATACCTGGGCGAATCGTTTTACCATTCACTTCGCTATTCGTATGCTTTTGACGAACGTATTCAGTTTGGAGCGGTGGCAGAGAAAGATGCGGGAGAACCTTTCTGGAACGGGTATCATAAGGGATATGACTACTATTCGGTTCATCTCTTTTTAAAGGATATGAATAAGTGGTTGAAAAGTCTTGCCATAGGCGATTATAAAGTTTCTTTCGGACAGGGATTGGTCATTAGCAGTGATTTTTCTCCCGGCCGGAGCGCTCTTGTTTCGCAGGCGGAGAGAAGAACGAACGGATTCAGACGTCATTTTTCAACCAATGAAAACGATTTCTTCCGGGGAGCGGCGGCAACTGTCAACTGGAATAAGTTTGATATCAGCCTGTTTTATTCGTACCGGAAACTGGATGCTGGTGTGGATAGCAACCTTGTCCGCTCGTTTAAAACGGACGGTTTGCACCGCCTTGTCCGTGACAGGGAAAAGATGCATACGGTTCCCATGCAGACGTATGGAGGGAATATCAGGTATGCGACACCGGACTTGTGTATTGGCCTGACAGCTCTTTCCTATTCTTTCGGGGATTATTCCGTACAACCGGAACCTAAACCTTATAACCTGTTTTATTTTCGTGGCAACCGGAATCTGAATGTAAGTGTGGATTATCTGTTGAAAAACAGATTAGTTAAGTTTTACGGCGAGACTGCCCTGAGCCGGAACGGAGCGGTGGCTTCGTTGAATGCCTTGCAATTGACGCCTGCCTCTTACTTCTCTTTTCTGTTATTATACCGGTATTACGATAAACGCTACCAGGCATTTTTCGGGAATGCCTTTTCGCAAAGTTCAACAATCCAGAATGAACAGGGGTTATATATGGGAATGCAGTGGACGCCTTTCAGACATTGGAAATTGTCTGCCTATGCCGATGTTTTTCGTTTTCCCTGGCTAAAATATGGTATGGATGCACCGTCGACAGGGAAGGAGTATATGCTTCAGGCAGACTATACGCCGAACAGGAGCTTGTCTGCCTATATCCGTTATAAATACAGGGAGAAGGAGCAGGATCTGTTTCCTTATCACCAGCAACGTCTGCGGATGCAGGTCTTATATGCAGTCTCTTCGTCCGTTTCGTTGCGGACATCCGTAGACGGTGTTCTGTATGCGGAGGCCGAAGGGCAGAGTAGGGGATGGATGATTGCGGAAGGTGTGGGCTGGAAGCCTGTCGGCACGCCTGTTCAGGCTGATTTCTATGTGGCCGGATTTCATACGGATGACTATCAGAGCCGGATATTTTCTTATGAGAAGAATATTCTGTATGCTTTTAATATGCCTTCGTTTTATGGGAAGGGTGTCCGGTTAGCAGTGTCTTTCCGGTGGGATATAGTGAAACGACTTTCTCTTTCAGCCAAGTTCGGATATACCTATTATGCGGATCGGGATGTGCTCGGCACTGATTTGGAAGAAATAGACGGGCATGTGAAATCAGACCTTTATACGTTGTTGCGGTGGAAGTTCTGACGGTGTACTAAATCATTTTAAAGTTATTGATAATTGTAAGAGCTTTCGTAGCTTTGCACTCAAATATAAATTATTATGTCAACAATTCTTTTTGATAAAATAGTCTTCGGACCGATACACAGTCGCCGGTTAGGTGTTTCATTGGGTATGAACCTGCTTCCTACGGACGGCAAGCTCTGTTCGTTCAATTGCATTTATTGCGAATGCGGGCTGAATGAGGAACGCCGTACGCGTAGCAAACTGCCCACACGGGCGGAAGTAAAGGAGGCTTTGATACAAAAGTTATCAGCCATGCAAACGGAAGGCGTAGCTCCCGATGTGATCACCTTCGCCGGGAATGGCGAACCGACCATGCATCCGAAATTTGCCGGTATCATCGACGATACGATCGAGATCCGTGATCGCTTTTTCCCCAGTGCCAAGATAGCAGTCCTTTCCAACTCGACCATGCTTCATAAAGAAGAAGTTTTCCAGGCATTGAATAAGATTGAAGATAATATACTGAAGCTCGATTCCGTACTGGACAGCCGGATATGGCAGTTGAATGTACCCAATTCTCCTGCCTTTACCTTCTCCCGCCTGTTGGAACAGCTTTGTCGCTTCAACGGTAATCTGATTATCCAAACCATGTTCCTGAAAGGAGAAATAGACGGGGAGAGCGTGACCAACACAACTGAACATGAAATATCCGGCTGGCTGGAAGCACTCAAACAAATCAAACCGAAACAGGTCATGATCTATACGATAGACCGGGAAACGCCTGTCAAAAACCTGAAAAAGGTAACTAAAGAAGAATTGGAAGCAATTGCCGACCGCGCCCGCCGTGAAGGGTTTGACGTAACGGTATCTGCTTAAAGATGGCGGGGCAAGCCCGCCAAGACACAGATTACAACTTGATTCCTTTTATCACCTTCACTTCCTTGTCCGTATGGATACGGAAGAAATAGATGCCGGAGGGCAATCCTTGAGTGTCGACCGTAGATCCCGGTTTCTCTTTTCGGATTACTGTCTTTCCTGCTGCTGAAATAACTTCTAAAAGACTTATCCGGTCGCTGTTGATTAGCTGTATCTGATTACTGAACCGGGTAGGGGTGATCGCTACTTCGGATACTGCCAGCTTTTCATTGTCTACACTTGCATCATAGATAACATCTTTTGTTTCGCTTTCTTCTGTACCATATTGGGCCGATACTCCATATATATTTTCAATAGCGGAAGTTTGTTTATCCATATATTCCCTTTCAGAGGCAGCAACAGATGCGAGTTTTGTATTATTCCTGTAAATATTATATTGGGTGATTTCCGGAAATGCAGTGATTGTATTACCTTCCTGAACTAAAGATGTCAACGGAGATTTCCGGATATCAAAGGAATGTGTGGATTGTTTGATGTCAAGTGGTTTCCTGGCTGAACTCAGATTTCGCAGTTGACTTATCTCTCCTTTTTCAGAACTGATCGTTGCCGACAATACAAAATTGTAATCATATTCTTTTGATAATACTTCCCATGTTTTGCCGTCATCGGATATCAGGTTTCCTTTCTGGTTGATTGCCGGTCCATCATCTGTAAAAGCAGGATAATCAGTCGGGGCATATTTTTTTACATGAATGCCGACTATCAAATCTTCACTTGCATCGATTGTAAACGGAGTGTTTAAAGATACGGAACATATTTCATAAGGATTATAGGATGTCACATCCTGTTCGTATGATCGGCTTTCCTGCGTTACGTATATGGAATAACTGACGTTTTCTGCAGGAGTGAAGTTAACAGCCGTTATTGTTTTCTTGTCGATTACTTCCAGTTCTTTCGCTTCCCATCTTTGTCCTACGTAAAAAGGAACTCCTTTATATCCTATCCCATAGACTGTTTCTTGTTTTCCCCAACCTATTATTTGTTTGTATACAGGTTCTTTCCAGCTTATTTTTACAGCATTATCGGAGGTAGGCGCCACACTTACTTCAGTCGGTTTTTTTAATGAAGTATTATATTCTTTACCTGATTGCGACATTCCGTTGAGTGCAGTAACTCCCGATCCGACAGGGTCCAGCCATTTGTCCATACGTCCGGTATCGGCTTCGCTGTATTTATTCCAGTGATAGAACAGTTTGCCATACAGGTTTACGCCGCCCGGATCTTCGCACTTGGAATTTCCACCGCTTAAGGTTCCGATTATCAATTTATTCTGATTGAATATGGGTGAACCTGACGAACCTCCTTCCGTGACACCGTGTCCGTTGGTCGTTTCGTCGAATATGATATTCCAATGTGCGTTTGTCATTCCCTCCTCATTGCTGTCGGAATTTAACCAAGTAGCGCTTGAAGGTAAAATCTTTCCGTAAGTGGATATTTTTTTATAGTCTCCGCCCGGGTGATGGATTCCCGCTCCGGACAAACTTACACTATTGGTTCGGTCCCATCCGTTAAAATAAACGTCATAACTTTCCGGTATGTTTTTATTGAGCAGTAACAGCAAACCGTCCGAACCTTTTTCTACCGGTATGGAAACAACCGGTGAACATCCTACCATTGTTTTATATTCCCGGACAGGAGATGTATTATCACATCCTGTACGTTCGTAATGAAAATAAAATTCCCATTGATTGAAATCTTCTTTACTGGTTGATATATCATTGGATAGATCTTCCGTACAATGGAAAGCAGAGAGGATGTACGGTTTTTTATCTTTGGCCGTATTATTGACCAATGAACCGCTGCATAAAAAAGCATAATCTCCGATTTTTTCTACCATCCGGCAAACCCCTTTGCTTTGGTTTTGCCATTCGTCTCCTTCCTCGCAGTTGATGTTGACCATGCAAGCGCCCGAATTGGATTTGGTAGATACCGACAGGTGGTTGTAGCCGTATCCTATTTCATTGATCAAAATGCGGGGTGCTTCTCCGCTCTCCGCAGCCTCGTATTCGAGGATAAGATCGTCGCCGGCTATGAATTCGGTTGCATATAGCGATGTAGCGGGATTGGTGTTGTGGGTGAAAGCGCCGATCACCTGCGACTTGTCTGCATTATAAATAAACAGACGCCCTCCTTCCGGAATATAAAAATCCTTGTAGTAGAGCGTTAATGCAATGGCATCTTTTGCCTGTAGACGCAGTTGCCATATTTTTTCACCACCGGGTAATGTTGTCCAGTTTCCGGCGTTTTCCGGGCTCAGATCCGTGTCGATCAGTTTGGCAACTTTCAGCGGCGCCCCTTGGCTTACCTGCCAGGCGTCAACTGTTTTCAGGTCTTCCACGCTAAAATTAACAGGGATCTGTACGGTCGGCAGGTCACTTTTTAATGTGTTTGAGTACTTGAAAGAGGCAGGTGTTCCGCCTTCATTGATTTGTGCACGAACAGATTCCGGCAGGATCATTCCTGTTACTAACAGAAATAAGCTGATTAACGGAAAGAGAGCCTTTTTATTCATAAATGTACGTTGATTTAGATGTACTAATTCGCAAATGTAATATTTATTTCTGATCCGGATAGGGGTTTTTGATGATTCCATGTCTTATAATTAAAAGTTAGATAAATAATTGAAGAGACAATGGAATCATCAAAAAGTAAAAAACAGATGCCGCAGCTTTGGTATTGGAGCCAGCCGGACAATGGATTTAGTTTTGAAGACGCGGAAACAATTGCGAAAGAATCTGTGTTTGAAGCAAAAAATAACGATTGCCGGTTTGACAATCGTTACCTTTATATTGCATTTATGTAGAGAGTATCAGTTACCTTTTTGTCTCCTGTCCTGTTCCCAGGCTTTTGCGACAGCTTCATTAATGTTGCTGCAAATATTTTCCGTTCCGATCTTTTTGTCGAAGCCGGACTTGACAAGTATCTCACGTACCCGTTCGTTTACGCCGGAAAGGATCATGTGGATATGTTCGGCTTGCGACATGCGGAACAGGCTTTCCAGGTTGTGCAATCCTGTTGAATCCATGAACGGAACCTTGCGCATACGGATAATACGGATCTTCGGCTTATCACCTATATTGTGCATAATATCATCGAATTTGCTCGCCACACCGAAGAAGAACGGACCGTCGATCTCATATACTTCCACACCTTCAGGCAGAGAAAGAACCTCTTCTTCGTGATGAATTTCCCCATCGTCCGAAAGGTCGATCTCATCTTTCACGACAGACACACGGGTGGTTTCCGCCATACGTTTCATAAAAAGGAACATGGCGATCAGCAGCCCTACTTCGATCGCGATCGTCAGGTCGAAGATAACCGTCAGGAAGAACGTCACCAGCAGGACGGACACGTCGCTTTTCGGATTCTTCATAAGCGAACGGAACGTCCGCCATTCACTCATATTGTAGGAAACAATGATCAGGACACCTGCCAGGCAAGCCATCGGGATATGTTTGGTCAGCGGGCCCAGGAAAAGCAGGATCAACAGCAATACGATTGCATGAATGATGCCGGCCACCGGAGTACGTCCGCCGTTATTAATATTCGTCATCGTGCGGGCAATCGCACCGGTCACCGGGATACCGCCGAAGATCGGCACAATGATATTGGCCGCTCCCTGGGCAATCAGTTCGGTGTTGGAATTATGTTTGTCGCCCGTCACACCGTCTGCCACCGTGGCGGAAAGCAGTGATTCGATCGCTCCTAACATGGCGATTGTAAATGCGGAAGGAAGCAACAGGTTTATTGTCTCCGGATTAAAGCTGATAGGTGCCGGACCGGGTAGGGAAGCATTGATCGTAAAGCGGTCGCCAATCGTCTCGATCCCCGTTATTCCCAAATGGTAACGCATGACGTATACGATGACTGTCATGGCAATGATCGCAATCAGCGAGCCTGGAATCTTTTTGGAAAACTTAGGCGTGAAGGCTATAATCGCAATGCTGACAAGTCCGATCAACAGAGACCATACGTTCATCGTATCGAAATGTTCGAAGTAAACAATCCATTTGGAGATAAAATCAGCCGGAACTTTGTCTATCGTCAGGCCGAAAAGGTCTTTCATCTGTGTGGTGAAAATCGTCAGGGCGATACCACTGGTAAAACCGACAACAATCGGGTAGGGGATAAACTTGATAACTGTGCCCAGTTTCAAAGCTCCCATAATCACCAGGATAATCCCGGCCACTACCGTCGCGATAGCCAGCCCTTCAATCCCGAAATTCTGGATAATCCCGTATACGATTACGATAAAGGCCCCTGTCGGTCCACCGATCTGTACATTACAGCCACCCAACAGCGATACGATAAACCCGCCGATAATAGCCGTGATCAGTCCCTTTTCCGGACTAACCCCCGACGCTATACCAAAAGCAATGGCAAGCGGGAGCGCCACGATTCCAACAATAATACCGGCCATCAGGTCGGTCATAAACTTTTCCTTCGAGTAGTTTTTCAGTGCCGATAACAGCTTGGGCTGAAAATCAAACCTGTTCTTCATCTTTCTGCCTGATTGATTAAAAATGCTGCAAAGATACAAAAAAAGAAAAAACTATCCTTGGGACGCCGTCCGTTTGTGTCAATACTTGGCAGATGCGAACCTACTACATAAGACTGATCTGAGATTATAACCATCCGTATGGTTTTGGCGTCTCATAGTTATGATTTACCCGAACCATTACTATGAGGCGGGAAAGTGGAAGGGGGCAGGGGGGCTTATTGTCGTTTTCTTATGGTAAGTAATGATCAGAGTCGGATATGTACAGTAGTAAAATTATAGATTCTATTTATGTAGTGATAGAAATATTTTACCCCAAGATTTTGCAATCCCTTTGAACATTTTCCTACCTTTGAGCGTTATTATTTATAGGCGATCAGACAAACTCATTATTATCTTACATATATTAGCGTTATGGAAAAAAGTATTAAGGGTACTCGTACCGAGCAGAATCTGCTGAAATCGTTTGCCGGGGAATCTCAGGCAAGAAGTCGTTACACATTCTTTGCAAGCAAAGCTAAGAAAGAAGGGTATGAACAAATTGCAGGTGTTTTTGCTGAAACAGCTGAACAGGAAAAAGAACATGCTGAACGTTTCTTCAAGTTCCTGGAAGGCGGAATGGTTGAAATTACAGCTTCTTATCCGGCCGGCGTGATCGGGACGACTGCTGAAAACCTGGCTGCTGCCGCTGCAGGCGAAAACGAAGAATGGGCTGACCTCTATCCGGCTTTTGCCGATATCGCAGACGAAGAAGGTTTCAAGGAAATCGCTGTCGTTTTCCGTATGATTGCAAAGGTGGAAGCTGAACACGAAAAACGTTACCGCAAGCTGCTGGCTAACGTGGAAGCAAACAAGGTATTCGAAAAGGACGAAGCGATCTTATGGCAGTGCCGTAACTGCGGTTTCGTATTCGAAGGCAAGAAAGCTCCGATGAAATGTCCGGCATGTGCTCACCCGCAGGCTTATTTCGAACCGATGAAACAGAACTATTAATTATCTTATTAGTTTTTAAATTAGGGCGTTCCCTTACAATAATATGTTGTAGGGGAACGTTTTTTTGTGAAATAAACTCTATCTTTAGCCCCACTATTTGTATGAATCTGAATTTACCTGTTGATGAGCATATCGATAAGAAACCTCAATAAAGTGTATCCGAACGGAAACCACGCGCTGAAAGATGTCAATCTGGAAATACCGACCGGTATGTTCGGGCTGTTGGGCCCTAATGGCGCAGGCAAATCGACCCTGATGCGTATCCTTGTTGCACTGATGGAACCGACCTCCGGTGAAGTCGATATCTGCGGCTACGACCTGATGAAGCAGCGGAAAGAGATACGGGGCATCTTGGGGTATCTTCCGCAGGACTTCCGTTTCTTTGCCAAATATAAAACGTACGAGTTTTTGGACTACGCTGCGCGTCTTTCCGGAATAAACCGTAAGTCTTTCCGGAAAAAAGCGGTGGATGAGATGCTGGAGAACGTGGGGCTTTTCGACGTGCGCGACCGCTATGCCAACAAGCTGTCGGGAGGTATGAAGCGTCGTCTGGGGATTGCACAGGCGTTGATCCATCACCCGAAGGTGATTATCGTAGACGAGCCGACTACGGGGCTCGACCCGGAAGAGCGCATCCGTTTCCGTAACCTGCTGTCGGAAGTCAGTGAGAATGACGTGACGATTATCCTGTCGACGCATATCGTGGGGGATATTTCGAGTACCTGCAACTGTATGGCGCTGATGAATCGGGGGGAAGTATCGTTCTTCGGTTCTCCGCAGGATATGTTGAAGCAGGCGGAAGGGAAGGTGTGGCGCATACGGGTGAGTAGTGACGAACTGCATGAGGTGGATAAACAGTACCCCGTGATCTCGACCATTCCTTCCGGTACGGGTTGGGAAGTGCAGGTGGTGGCCGATGAGGTGCGGGGGTATGAGGCGGAGCCTTACGCACCTAACCTGGAACATGCCTACGTCTATTATATGGAGAATAAGTTGAACCGGTGGAGAAACGATTAAAGGAGGTTGCCTGCGAGATGTCATTTATCACAAATATACAATCCGTCGCTAAATACGAAAGTAAGATACTGGTGCGAAGTTGGTTCTTCCGGATCTTCACGCTGCTTGCCGTCGCCTTTTTAGGGTTCTTCAACTTTGCCATGCTGCTGATGGAGGATAGCGGGGGGCTTTGGTTCGAGAAATCAGTTGCGTCCAATATACCTTATTTTAGTCTGTTGCTGTTGAACACGGGGCAGGCGGTGGTGGCTGTCTTTCTCTCGTCCGAGTTCCTGAAGCGGGATAAGAAGCTCGATACGTCCGAAGTCTTTTATGTCCGTCCGCTCAGCAATGCGGAATATGTGGTCGGGAAGATATGGGGAAACCTGCGTGTGTTCCTGCTTCTGAATGTGCTGATATTGGGGATTGTGATGGCTTTCAACTTTATGGCGCCCGGTATTGCAGTCGACTGGCAGGCTTATATCATCTATTTCTTCCTGATCAGCTTGCCGACCCTAATTTTTATTATCGGGCTTTCCATTTTCCTGATGTTGTTGTTGAGGAATCAGGCGTTGACCTTTATTCTGTTGTTGGGGTATATCGGGTTGACGTTGTTCTATATACAGGATAAATTCTATTATCTGTTCGATTATATGGCGTATAACCTGCCGCTGTTCAAATCGACGATTGTCGGGTTCAGCAGTCCGGAGTTAATGTTGAACCACCGGGCTATCTATCTTTTTGCCGGATTGGGGTTTATCTTCTTTACGATCTTTCTGTTCAAGCGGTTGCCTAATGCCCGGCGGAGCCATTATCCCTGGTTGTTCTTATCCCTCTGTATGTTCGGGGTGGCGGGGACGGCAGGTTTCCGGCATATACGCCTTATCCTGGAGGAAGGAGAGGTGCGGGCTCTATATACAAGCATCAACAATAAATATGTCCATACGCCGAAGATGGTGATCGACCGATATGATATTTCGGTGGAACAGAAGCCAGAGTCGATCGAATCGGTTGTCACGATGAAAGGGGCGGTTCTTGCCGCATCCGATGTCTTTACCTTCTGCCTGAATCCGGGATTGAAGGTGGAAGAGGTAAGGGAAGGGGAGAAGACGCTCGATTTTAAACGGGACAAGCAGATCCTGCTGGTGGATTTCGGTAGGAAGATAGAGGAGGGGGACACGGTTACGCTCTCGGTACGCTATGCGGGAAGGATAGCGGATAACTTCTGCTACCTGGATATTCCGGCCGAGGTCTTGCAGGAACCGTATGAGAAAGAACTACTGAAGATAGATAAGAAATATAGTTTCCAGACACCCGACTATGTGCTGTTTACACCCGAGACGTATTGGTATCCCCGACCCGGCACAGCATACAGCGACGTGAGTCCGGATTGGCAGCAGACCTATTTCAGCCGTTTCCGGTTGGATGTGAAGACGCTGCCCGGGCTGGTTGCCGTTTCGCAGTCGGGTAATGCCCCCTATCAGTCCGTCTCGCTGATTATCGGGCGGTATGAGCAGAAGAGCTTCGAGAGCGACAGTACGCTCTATAGTGTCTGGCATATAAAAGGGCATGACTATTATGAGGCGGCTTTCGATTCGATCCGCGATACGATTCCGGGGCTTGTCCGCAACCAGCGGGACAATCTGGAACGCACCTATAAACTGAGCTATCCGTTCGACCGCTTTTCGGTGGTGGAGGTCCCGGCACAATTCTACAGCTATGTCCGTTCCTGGTCGCAGGCGCAGGAGGTTGTGCAGCCTGAGATGGTTCTTTTCCCCGAAATGGGTTGTATGTTCAATCAGATGGACTTCGTCAGGAACAAGAAAAACCAGTTGAAATGGTCGAAACGAGGAGGGCGGGAGATTAGTGAGGAGGAAGCGGAGATACGGGTGTTGAACAATTTCCTGTGGATATTCTCGCAGACGGAGGGAAATTATAACTTCTCTTCCGGCAGCCGGGGCAAGTTCAATATCTCTTCCCAGAGCAATCCTTATCTGCTGTTTCCTGAGCTTTACAATTTCCGGTACAATATCTATTCGTCCGAATGGCCCGTTACGAACCGCATCATCGAGCTTTACCTGCAGAAGAAAGCCGATAACAACGGTTGGGAGCGGGAGGTTAACGGCATCAGCAATAACGAGAAGGCGAACCTGCTGATGGAGAAGCAGTCGTTTAAAGAGCTGTTGTCCGATGTCGAACATCGTGATTTGCTGAATAATATTATCAGCCTGAAAGGTTACAGCCTGTTTGCCCCTGCCGAGGTGAATATCGGGGTCAGTCTGTTCCGCGATTCCCTGTATGCTGTGTTGGGGCGGAATGAGTTTAAGAACATTCGTTTCGAGTCTCTGCTCGATACGTTAGGGATGATCAGCCGGTCCGATATCCGTTCGGGTATCTCTGCTTGGGAGCGTCCGACGCCGCTTCCGTTCTATACGGTCGGACAGCCGGAAGTAACCAAGATTATAAATAAGGGGAAGGAGAGCTTCGTCCTGAAACAGTCGGTCACCAATAATTCCGATTACGACGGGATGCTCCAGCTCGATATACAGGCCAGGGGCAATGGTCCGGATATCGATCCGCGTACCAGCCGGAAACTTCCGCTTGCCGCCCATCAGACCAAACTGTTGGTAACCGTTTGGGAGGATGCGCCTCTTCAGGTGGATGTCAATACGCTGATATCCGGCAACCTGCCGAATGTGTTGAACCTGCCTATCACCAATATCCCGGAAGAACGAGAGCGGGCGATCGACACGGAAGGAGATTTTATCGTTCAGGACTTTTCTCCCGAGGCGGAAGGAGAGGTGATCGTCGATAATGAAGATGCGCTTTTCTCCCTGTCCGAACCGGCTGTTGTCGGGCTGCTGCCCAAATGGCTCGATAAGGTGGAAGACACCTCCTTCAAGTATGCCGGCGTTTCTCCCTGGCGTGCTCCGCTTCAGTGGACGGCGACGACGAATGCGGCTTATTACGGCCGCTATATCCGTTCCGCTTATGTCATCAAGAGCGGTAACGGGAGCCAGACGGCAACCTGGAAAGTGCCTGTCCCGGCTGCCGGGCAATATGATGTCTATTATTATGTTTCCAAGGATAACGAATTGAAATATAATAAACAGGCCGGCGGGGAATACCACTTCAAGGTGGCCTATGATGAGGAGAGCGAAGATGCGTATATAGATTTGAAGAAGGCGAATGAAGGCTGGGAGCCTTTAGGGGCTTACTACTTCAGCGGCGATACGATCCGGATCACCCTCACGAACGAGTGCAAGCTCCGGAGTGTAACGGCCGATGCGGTCAAAATAGTAAAACGATATTAATTAGTAGATACGATACATGATGCAAAGAGAGTTACTATCCATGAAAAAGATGCTGCTGACGGGCCTTGCCTGCCTGAGCCTGTCGGTCCCTTCCTACGGGCAGATCGCGCTGACGATCGAGAAGGCGATGGATATTGCGGAAGAGAACAGCCCTTCCCTGCGTCGTTCCCACATGAACCTGGAACGCTACCAGCAGAACCTGATTGCACAGCGGGCCTCCTTGAAATCGAGGTTCTCGCTGAACCTTAATCCGGTGGACTATAGCAAGAGCCGTAGTTTCGACAACCGTCTGTCGCAATGGTACACCAATGAGAAGTTCGGTACGAGCGGGACGTTCCAGGTCGACCAGCCGATCTTGTGGACGGATGGTGTCCTTTCGCTGATCAACCGCTTCGGGTGGCAGGACAACAACTCCAATATAGACGGGACGAAGACCAGCAACAAGGCTTTCAGTAACGACCTCTATCTGCAACTCTCGCAGCCTATCTTTACTTACAATAAACGGAAGATGGAACTGCAACAGATCGAATATGACTACGAGAATGCCAATATCAGCTATGCCCTGCAACGGCTCAATACGGAGAAAGACATCACTCAGCAGTTCTATTCCGTCTATATGGCGCAAAGCCAGTTGGCCATTACAAAGGAAGAACTGACTAACGCACAGCAGAGCTATGATATCATCAAGAATAAGGTCGAAGCCGACCTGGCCGCCCGCGATGAACTGTTCCAGGCGGAGGTAAACTTAGCATCCGCCCGTTCCTCCATGGAAGAGCAGCAGGTTTCGCTCGAAAACGCGAAAGACCAGCTGAAGCAGACGTTGGGGATGAACCTGGACGAAGACCTGATGGTCTTTGCCGAAGTACAGATCAAGCCGGTGGAGGTGAACCTGGAAAAGGCGATCCAGCATGGTCTCGAATCGCGCCTCGAACTTCGTCAGCGGGAGATCGAGAGCAAGGAACTGGCTTTCGACATGATCAAGACAAAGGCGTTGAACGAATTTAAGGGCGATATCTCGCTTTCGTTCGGTCTGATCGGTGATAACCGCCACCTGGACCAGATCTATAACAATCCGACGCAGAACCCCCGTGTCGCGATCACCTTCTCCGTCCCTATCTTCGACTGGGGAGAAAAGAAAGCCCGTGTCAAGGCGCAGGAGGTAGCCCAGAAGATCAACCAGCTGGAATTTCACGAAGACAAGGTGAGCATCGAGCTGAATATCCGTCAGACCTGGCGCAGCTTGGAGAACCTGCTTTCGCAGATCAAGATCGCTGAACAGAACGTGTTGAACGCCCAGCGTACCTACGACCTGAACCTGACCCGTTACCGCGAAGGCGATATCACCGGTATGGACATGAATCAGTTCCAGACGCAGCTTTCCAATAAGAAGATTGCTTACACGCAATCGCTTATCAACTATAAAATCGAATTGTTGAACCTCAAGATACTTTCCCTCTACGACTTCGAGCACGATGTGGCTGTTGTTCCGATGAAAGATTTAATAACGAAAAAATAAACGGTTATGAAGCACTATAATACAATCCTTGTTTCTCTTTCGCTGTCAGCTGTTTTACTGGCCGGTTGTAACAACAAGCCGCAAAACACGCAGAACGATATTGCAACCCCTGTCTCCGTGATGGAACTCAAGAAAGGTTCTATCAGCAAGTTAGTCAATACCACCGGGACGGCACAGCCTACCTACGGCGTTACCCTCAATTCCGAGATGAGCGGCCTCTATAAGTTACAGACGAACCCGCGTACCGGTAAGCCCTTTAAGTTGGGTGATCTCGTTTCGAAAGGGCAACTGATCGTCCGCCTCGAAGACAAAGAGTATGAGAACGGCATTGCGATCGACGCCAAAGAACTGAGCCTCGAAATAGCCGAGCAGGAGCAGGTAAAGCAGAAAGCTCTTTACGAGAAGGGCGGCGTGACCCTTAGCGAGATGCGCAACACGGAGGTAAAGGTGACGAACGCCCGCTACGACTTCGAGAACGGTAAGCTCAATCTGGAAAAGATGAACATCACGGCTCCCTTCGACGGTGTGATTGTCGACCTGCCGCATTATACGTCCGATGTCCGGATCGAGCAGGGAAAACCGGTTGTCGGCATCATGGATTATGCCCGTATGTATATGGACATCAACCTGCCGGAAAGCGCTATCGGATATGTGAAGGCGGATCAGCCGGTCCGTATCACCCACTATACTTTGCCGGAAGATACGATCAAAGGGGTGATCAGCGAACTGTCGCCGGCTATCAGCTCCGAGACCCGTACCTTCAAGGGAAAGATACTGATCCAGAACGACGACCTCAAACTTCGTCCCGGAATGTTCGTCAAGGCGGATATCATCGTCAACAAGGCGGACAGTGCCATTATCATCCCGAAAGATGTGATCCAGTCCAACCGCCGTACCAAATACGTTTATATCGTTGAAAAGAACACCGCCCTGCTTCGGGAACTGAAGACCGGCCTCGAAGACGACAAGAACATCCAGGTCCTGGAAGGCCTGAAGGAAAACGACAACTTAGTGGTGAAAGGCTTCGAGACGTTGAAGGAGAATGCGAAGGTAAAAGTACAGAAGTAAGGCGTTATGAAAAGCATTATCAAATTTGCAGTAAGCAACCCGGTCACTATCTGCATGCTCGTACTGGCGATCCTGCTGTTGGGCAAGATATCCTACGACCAGTTGGCTGTCGATCTGCTGCCCGACCTGAATAATCCCCGGCTCTTTATCGAGCTGAAGGCAGGCGAACGTCCGCCGGAGGAGATAGAGAAGCAGTTCGTCAAGAATATCGAATCGATGGCAATACGCCAGAGCGATGTGACGCAGGTGTCGTCTGTGATCCGTGCCGGTTCTGCCCGTATCACCGTCGAATATACCTGGAAGAAAGATATGGACGAGGCTTTCCTCGATTTGCAGAAAGCGATGAACCCGTATGCCCAGAACAAGGATATCACCGAACTGAAGATCACGCAGCACGATCCGAACCAGTCTCCCGTCGTCCTGATCGGCCTCTCGCACCGCAGCATTACCGATATGGCGGAGCTTCGGAAAGTGGCCGAGAGCTATATCCGTAACGAACTGATCCGCCTGGAAGGTGTTGCCGATGTCACGCTGTCCGGCGATGAGGTCAGTACGCTGACGATCCGTACCGATCCCTATAAGTTAGATGCCTTTAAGCTGACTGTTAATGATATTTCTTCCAAGATAGAAGCCAATAACCAGAGCATCTCCGGTGGCCGAGTCAGCGAGTTGGGATTGCAATACCTGGTAAAGAGTTCGAGTCTCTTTGCCACGGAAAGCGATTTCGAGAACCTGATCGTCGGCTATAAGGCGGTCAAGGCGGAGGAAGCTGCTTCGGCAACAGCCGGTACTGCCGGGAGCACGACGGCAGGAAGTGTCGATAAGGCGCCGATCTTTTTGAAAGAAGTTGCCGATGTCCGGTTTGAGAATGCACGGCCGGAGAATATTGTCCGTATCAATGGCGAGCGCAGCATCGGGCTGTCGGTCTATAAGGAGATGCGGTTTAACACCATAAAGGTGGTAGACGGCGTGATCCGCCAGTTGGGGATGATCGAACAGGCGCTGCCCGGCTACCGTTTCCAGGTGATCACCAACCAGGGCACTTTTATCAAGAATGCGATCGGGGAGGTGAAGAACAGTGCCGTGTTGGGTATTATCCTGGCGGTGATCATTATCTTCGTCTTCCTTCGCCGGTTGGGGACTACGCTGATCGTCAGTCTGGCGATCCCGATCTCGATCGTTGCTACGTTCAACCTGATGTTCTTCAATCATCTTACCCTGAACATCATGACACTCGGTGGTCTGGCCCTCGGGGCCGGTATGCTGGTCGACAATGCGATCGTGGTGATCGAGAGTATCTTCCGTAACCAGGAGAAAGGAATGACGGTGCGCGAGGCAGCCATTACGGGAACGTCGGAAGTGGCGGGGGCTGTTATCGCCTCGACGTTGACGACGATTGTCGTGTTCCTGCCGATCGTCTACCTGCATGGCGCCTCCGGAGAGCTGTTTAAGGACCAGGCCTGGACGGTGACCTTCTCGTTAGTATCGTCGCTGTTTGTGGCAGTGTTGGTGATTCCGATGTTGTATGACCGGATTACCGGACAACGGGACAATATGGGTGATGGCGGCCAGGGTGGCGTGTGTAGAGACGCACGGCCGTGCGTCTTTACGGTTGATGGCGACGGTTCTTCTGTGACCCCGCGTCAAGCGCGGGGACAGGGTGTCCGGATTACCGCCTACGCCCCCTTCCTGCGTGCCCTCTTGCGGCATCGTTGGGTGGTGATCGGCTGTGCCGTGGGGTTGATTGCGCTGGCGGGTTTGCTGGTGCCTTTTATCGGGACGGAGTTTATGCCTCGGGCGGAGAGCCGGGCTTTCACGGCTGTTATCAAGCTGCCGGAAGGGACTCCGCTGGAACGTACCGCTTCGGCTGTAGGGAATTTAGAAACACTGATGCACACGATTTCGCAGGATTCGCTTTGTACGATCTACAGTCATATCGGGTCGGGGAGCGGTTCGGAGAATGATATATTCGAAGGTGAGAATACCGCCGTGATGAAAGTGATCCTCTCGCCTTCCTGCCCTGTCCCGCCGGAGGTGGTCATGGAGCAGTTCGTGCAGACCACTGAAAACACCGAAGGATTGGAAATCACCCTGAAGCAGGAAGAGAACTCCCTCAGCTCCCTCTTAGGCAGCGAAGGTGCTCCCATTGTCGTAGAGGTGAAGGGAGAGGAACTGGACGAGATCGCCGCCCTTACGGATGAGGTAAAGCAGCGTCTCGGGGATGTCCGGGGCATCTATAATATCCAGTCGTCCGTCGAAGACGGCGCCCCCGAGGTGACGATCTCTGTCGACCGCACGGTTGCCGGTATCAATAACGTAAGTGTCTCGACCGTTATCGAACAGTTGAAGCAGCAACTCACCGGCCTGGAATCCGGCAAGATGGAGTACAGGGGAGAGATGCGCGACATCCTGATCAAAGTGCCCGACATTACCCTGCGTGACCTCGGTGCACTCGTCATACGGAGCGGCGAGAAGGAATTCCGCCTGCAGGAGATCACCACGATCACCCATTCGCAGGCGCCGAAGGAGATCTTCCGCCGCAACCAGAACCGTATCAGCAAGGTCACCGCCAGCCTCGACGCCGGACACTCGCTCGACCGTGTTGCCGCCGATATACGGCTTGCCGTGAAAGATATCGACCTGCCGAACAACTATTCGATCACCGTCACCGGAGAAGAAGAGAAACGCCAGGAGTCCATGAACAGCCTCCTGTTCGCCCTTGCCCTCTCGGTCATCCTGGTCTATATGGTGCTTGCCTCGCAGTTCGAGTCGCTGTTGCATCCTTTCACGATCCTGCTGACGATTCCGCTGGCGGTCGTAGGGGCGATCCTGTTGTTCTTCCTGACCGGTACGACAATCAACATGATGGGTGTGATCGGTATCGTGATGCTGGTCGGTATAGCGGTGAACAATTCGATTATCCTGGTCGACCGCATCAACCAGTTGATCCAGGCCGGTATGCCGCTCGACGATGCGATAGTGGAGGCCGGCAGCCAGCGTATCCGTCCGATCTTGATGACTACGCTTACGACGATCCTCGCCCTCCTGCCGATGACGTTCGGTTTCGGGGAAGGCGCATCGCTCCGTTCGCCTATGGCGATAGCGGTGATCGGGGGGCTGGTCACCTCGACGGTCATGAGTCTGGTGGTGATACCATGTGTTTATTACGTGTTTGAGAAGATGAAGACTGCTGTCGGGGGTCCCGACAGGTCGAAATCTGAAAAAATATAGCTGTCGGGGGTCCCGACAACGAGAATCTGGGAAATTTTCTTGCTGTCGGGACCCCCGACAACAGGAATCCGGAACTTTTCTCGCTGTCGGGAGCCCCGACGATGAAAATCCGGTTGTTTTCTTGTTGTCGGGAGCCCCGACGACGGGAATTTGGAAAAAAAGGAGTTGTCGGGGGTCCCGACAGGATAAATTAAAGAAAAGAAGTATGAACTTTTTACTACATAGAAGGATTGCGATCTGCATGCTGTTTATAGCCCTGACAGGCCTCGGCTATGTCTCGTATAAGCAGTTGCCCGTCGAGTTGCTGCCCAATGCGGAGTTGCCGATGCTCTTCGTGCAGGTGTCGGCTCAGCAGGATATGGACCCGTCGTATGTGGAGTCGGAGGTCATCATTCCGCTCGAAGGTGCGATCGGCACGATAGGCGGGGTGGAACAGATCGAATCGCAGGTCGACAGCCGCCAATCCTCTATCAAGATAGACTTCAAGCCGAACGTAAACTTCAAGATCACCGCCCTCAAGCTGCAGGAGAAGATCAACGAGACAGCCTCGACGCTGCCCGAAGGTTTCACGGTACAGATACAGAAGATAGACGTCTCGATGCTTAGCGGCGGCTTCATGTCGTTGCAGGTGCGCGGTTCGGGTGGTACCGACCGTGTCCGTAACCTCGTGGAGAAGGAGATACGTCCCGACCTGGAAAACATCGACGGGATCGCCTCGGTCAACGTCTACGGAGGCCGCGAGAAGGCGATTGAAGTGCAACTCGACCCCGATGCCTGCAAGGCACTTAACCTGACACCCTCCACTATCAGCAGCATCCTAACGCAGAACACGCAGGAGAAAGCCTTTGTCGGCTATGCCACAGAGCCTGACGGGAAGTATTTCGTACATGTCGACTCGCCCTACGCCGAAGTGTCGGACCTGGAGAACATCGTCGTCGCTCCCGGCCCTATCCTGTTGAAAGACATCGCCACGATCTTCTTCGACAAGAAGGAGGAGACCAGCTATAGCCGTGTGAACGGGAAAGATGCCGTCTCCGTCTCCCTGCTTGCCGATTCGCAGGCGAACCTGATCCAACTGTCTCACCGTACGACAGCCGTCATCGACCGCCTGAACGAACAGCTTGCGCCGCTCGATCTCTCGATCGTGGTGGAGAGTAACCAGGCAGAGACGATGGAAGACAATATCGACCAGATTATTCATCTTGCCCTCGTCGGTGGCTTGCTTGCCGTTCTTATCCTCTGGCTTTTCCTGAAGAATCTCCGGCTGGTGTTCTTCATCGCCCTTTCTATTCCGATTTCCGTCTATACGGCGTTCAACTTCTTCTAC
The DNA here is from genome assembly GCA_900552465.1 of uncultured Parabacteroides sp. GTDB lineage: Bacteria > Bacteroidota > Bacteroidia > Bacteroidales > Tannerellaceae > Parabacteroides. The sequence continues at coordinate 64,882 of URZO01000013.1, forward strand.
GGGGCGGGGATCTCGATTAACAGCCTGACGCTGGTCGGTATGGCGTTAGCGATCGGTATGCTGTTGGATAATAGTGTGGTTGTCTTAGAGAATATCTATCGTCTCTCGGCTGCCGGTAAGAGTCCCGAACAGTCGGTGACGCAGGGTACGCGGGAGGTCTGGCGTTCTATCCTGGCGGCTACGCTGACGACAGTCACGGTCTTCCTGCCCTTCGTCTTTTCCGATAACTTCCTGATCAAGTTGATGGGGCATCATATCGGCGTCTCGATCATCTCTACCCTGACGATCTCCCTCTTCGTCGCCCTCCTCTTCATCCCGATGGCGACGTATACGGTGTTGAGGCGTAATATATCATCGACGGGAGTAACTTTTCCCCTCTTGAGAGGGGGCAGGGGGTGTGTTATCTTCCCCTGGAGGCGCAAATTTCACACATCCCCTACCCCCTCTCAAGAGGGGAAGCAGATACCCTCCGTCCCTAAACCGGACACTGTCTTCTACGAGAAGGTGTCTGTGACGCAGCGGCCTGTGCAGATATACCTGGTGCTGCTGAAGACCTGTATGCGGAATCCGGGCGTGACGATATTCGGGGCTGTCATCCTCTTGTTCGTCTCTCTGATCCTCTCGATCTCCCTCAATATACAAGACCGCAAGGAGGTCGAGAACGACCGTTTCAGCATCTACGTGACCATGCCGACAGGCAGCACGTTAGAGAATGCCGACCAGGTGGTCCGCGTCATTGAAGAACGCCTTGCCGAGTTCCCCGAGAAGCAAGACCTGATCAGCCGTATCCGTGAGACGGATGCCGAGCTGACGTTTGTCCTCAAAGAGGATTACCAGAAGATCGGGAAACGCAAGATATCCGATATCAAGTCCGACGTGCAAACCCGCCTCCGGGCCATTAACGGCGCCGAGATATCTTTATCCTCTCCTTCGGGCGGAGGTCAGGGCGGAGCCTTTGGGGGAGGTAGCGATATGTCCGGTATGGGCGGTTTCATGCGTCTCCTCGGAATGGGTGAGAACCGTGAACGGATCGTTATCAAGGGTTCCGACTTCGACCGTATGCAGCGTGTGGCGGAAGACTTCCGTTACTACCTCGACGAGCAGGAGTTCATCCGCAACACCCGTGTCTCCTACAACCGCCGCCAGCCGGAGATCCGTCTCGGCTTCGACCCGATCCTGCTCACCTCCTTCGATATCTCCCGCCAAAATATATCCTCCGGCCTCGCCTCGCTGAACCCGGAGATGTCTTCCGGAACCTCCTTTAAGGTTGGCGAAGACACCTACGACATCATCATCCGTAACCGGGAGAACCGGACGGAAGAAGAATTAGAAGCCGAAAAGAAGCAGGACAAGACCGTCGACGACCTCCGCGAAGTACGCATCCCGAATGCATCCGGCGGACTGCACCGCCTCGAGGACATCGCCACGATCGACTATGGCCGGGGACGTGCCCGCATCACCCGTGTGAACCAGGACAAGCAGATCGAACTGTTCTACTCCTTCTCGCGCGACGTGGAAGACTCCAAGGACCTCCTCGAAGGCTACCGCTCGGATATCGACCAGTTGGTGTCGGGCTATAACCTTCCGTCGGGTGTGGCGGTCGAGGTGTTCCATGAGGAAGATACTTTTGCTGACTTCAAGTTCTTGCTGCTGGCAGCTTTTATCCTGATCTTTATGATACTGGCCTCGGTGTTCGAATCCCTTGCGACACCGTTTGTCCTGCTGTTTTCCATTCCGCTGGCGGCTATCGGTTCTTTGTTAGCGCTGTTGCTGACGGGCAACAGTCTGCTGAATAATGCGAATGTGATGATCGGCTTCCTGATCCTGTTAGGTGTTGTGGTGAACAATGGCATTATCCTGATCGACTATGCCAATATTCTGCGGCGGCGTGGCTATCGCCGTAACCGGGCTTTGATGACGGCAGGGCTGTCGCGTATCCGTCCGATCCTGATTACCTCCATTACGACGATTGTCGCCATGTTCCCGATGGCGATGGGCAATGACGAGTATGCCGGTGCGATCGGTGCGCCTTTCGCCATTACCGTGATCGGAGGCCTGTCCTTCTCGGCGTTGCTGACGCTGATCCTGATTCCGACTGTCTGCATGGGGCTGGAAAACACGTTGCAGTGGTACCGGGGCCTGTCGCCGAAGATATGGGTGTTGCACGGCGTGCTCCTTGTGGCAGGCATGAGCTGCATCTATCTCTATGGCGGCAGCCTGTTGTGGCAATCTATCTATGGAGTGGTGTTGCTGGCCGGTATTCCGGGCATGACCTATTTTATGCAGACCAGCTTGCGCCGTGCCCGTTCGAAGGTGATCGATCCGGAGGCGGACATCCATATCTCCGTCCGCAACCTGGTGAAGATATACGACTGGCCGGGACGTGTCAGCCGCCAGTGGCGAAGCGGTCTGCTGATCCGCCGACGGTTGGGGATCGGCGGGGAATATCATTCCCTGAAAGACTTTATAAGCGTGAGCTGGCAATTTGCCCTCCTGGGCTTCGCCATCTGGTTCACCTGGTTCTTTATCGGGAGCAAGCTGTGGATCTTTATCCTATCCTTCGCGATCTATGCCGCCACGCTCTATCTGTGGAGGAAGGTGCGCGAATACCTCTACTGGCGTTTTGCCGGAAGCCGTACGGTGAGGATTCTCAACCGGGTCATCTTCTGGAGCATCCCGCCGCTGATTCTTTTTGCCCTGTTCCACAGGTTGGACAATCCGAACCTTGTCAGTACCGTCGGGTTGCTGTGGGCGTTCTGCATCGCCGTCTATGTGACTGCCGGTTACCTGTTTGAGAAGGAGATCAATATCGAGCGTGTGAAGGGACGCTTTGCCGGACTCCGCCGTTCGTGGTTCCGGTTGGTGAAAGGCATCCCGCTGATCGGTAAACGCCGCCGCCCGTTCAAAGCGCTCCGGGGCGTGTCGTTCGAGATCCGTACGGGTATGTTCGGCTTGTTAGGACCTAACGGGGCGGGTAAATCCACCCTGATGCGCATCATCTGCGGTATCCTGGAGCAGAGCTACGGAAGCATCTGGATCAACGGGCTCGACACCCGCATCTACCGGGAAGAGCTGCAGAGTCTCATCGGCTTCCTGCCGCAGGAGTTCGGTACGTACGAGAATATGTCGTCGTGGGAGTTCCTCGACTACCAGGCGATCCTGAAAGGCCTTGTCGACGGTGCTGTCCGCCGTGAGCGTCTCGAATATGTCCTCAAAGCCGTCCACATGTACGACCGCAAAGCCGAGAAGATCGGCTCTTTCTCCGGCGGTATGAAACAGCGTATCGGCATCGCCCTGATCCTGTTGCACCTGCCGCGTATCCTGGTGGTCGACGAACCGACAGCCGGACTCGACCCGCGCGAACGCATCCGCTTCCGTAACCTGCTGGTCGAGTTGAGCAAGGACCGTATCGTCATCTTCTCCACCCATATCATCGAAGATATATCCAGCTCGTGCAGCCAGGTCGTCGTGATCAACAAGGGCGCCCTGCGTTACTTCGGCGACCCGGTCGATATGGTCGGTATGGCCGCCGGCAAAGTCTGGCAGTTCGACATCGACAAGACAGCGTTTGAACAAGCATTAGATAAATCCCGTATCGTCAACCATATCCAGAAAGACGACCGGATCCGGGTCCGCTATCTCTCCGCCGCCTCCCCCTACGAAGGCGCGGTGCAGGTCGAGCCGAACCTGGAAGATGCGTATTTATGTTTATTAAAAGGATTATAGGATGACACTGAAACAACTCATATCCCTCTTGCCCCGCCTGGTTAAATATAACCTGAAAATCATCTTTGCCGGGAAATTCATCTGGTTCCTGCTGGCGGCGTTCCTCTTCTTCGCCCTGTTCATGTTCCAGAGCGCCTGGAACCGGGCGGAGATCAACGAAGGGCTGATCTATAACCTCCTGATGTTCCCCTGCGTACTGTTGGTGTTCTATCCCGCCGTGTTCGGCATCCAGAACGACGAGGACAGCCGGATATTGGAGATACTTTTCGGTATCCCCAACTATAAATATAAGGTATGGGGCATCCGCCTGCTGATGATCTACGTGGCGATTTTCGTGATCCTGATCGCTTTCTCGTGGTTAGCAACGCTGTTGCTTTATCCCGTCAATCCCCTCGAGATGGCTACACAACTGATGTTCCCGATCCTTTTCTTCGGAAACCTCGCCTTCATGTTCTCCACTATTACCCGCAGCGGTAACGGGACGGCTGTCCTGATGATCGTCATCGGTATCGTTCTCTTGATCTTCAGCAATACCCCTCTGATCGAGCGTTCCTTCTGGAACATCATGCTCAACCCCTTCTCCATCCCCCGCAATTTCCTGCCGGTCATCTGGGAAGGCATCATCATCAAAAGCCGCATCTTCCTCCTCGTCGCCAGCATCATCTGGATGCTCATCGGCCTGTTGAACTTGCAAAAGAGGGAGAGGTTCGTGTGAACTTCACCCTCACTTTTTACCCTATCCGGCACCTGACCTTAAGGGAGATCCTCAAATAGAGGTTGATTCCGTGATGCAAGATCCGGAGGACTATTCTTCGGAAAAGGGGTAACAATAACTGGAGATTCTTCATCCGGCATGGGTTTAAAGTGGAACAAAAAGTTTAGTAACGCAATGATAAATCCGAGGATTTGTTTGACTTTCTTCATAAGATGTTATTTATTAATGTGAGAGATAATGTACTAATGGGGGGATGTGCCAATCATAAGAAGGCTGTAAATGATGATTTATGGATGGATCTCTTAATGGGGCAATGCCCCATGCCGCAGGCTCTCTTTTGCCGTTCGTTTTAACG
>URZO01000014.1 GCA_900552465.1 uncultured Parabacteroides sp.
CGAGCTGGGTTCAGAACGTCGTGAGACAGTTCGGTCTCTATCTATCGTGGGCGTAGGATATTTGAGGGGCTCTGACACTAGTACGAGAGGACCGTGTTGGACAGACCACTGGTTTACCGGTTGTTCCGCCAGGAGCACCGCCGGGTATCTAAGTCTGGATTGGATAAGTGCTGAAAGCATCTAAGTACGAAGCCAGCCTCAAGATAAGATCTCCCTGAGGGTCGTTGTAGACTACGACGTAGATAGGCTACAGGTGTAAGGGCAGTAATGTCGAAGCCGAGTAGTACTAATAGCCCGAGACTTTCTTATCTAAAAGTAAAGGATTGATAGATCTGAAGGAATTAAGAATTATGAATTAAGAATTAATAAATAATACTTGATTCGCTCTACAGAAATACGTTATGAGACTTCAAAGTGGAGTTGTCCAGTCAAAATCTTAATATTAAGTTATTAAGGTGGTTATAGCGTTGGGGATCCACCTCTTCCCATTCCGAACAGAGAAGTTAAGCCCAACCACGTCGATGGTACTGCGTAAAAGTGGGAGAGTAGATAGCCGCCGTTTTAGTCAGGTCGAAAGACTGAAAAGGTAGAAAGGAATCAATCGATAGGTTGGTTCCTTTTTTGGGTTATAGGGTTTTGAAAGTAAACGTTTATTCGTATCTTGTCAGTTATAATCAAACTAAATTTGAGCGTGGTAGATAAAACATTACAGGATCACACCAAACAGATCAATAGGGTTATAGATTATATTAACCTGAATTTGAACAGATCGATTACAATTGATGAGTTGTCATCCCTTGTGGATCTTTCCACTTATCATTTTCATCGAATATTTACTTCCCTGATCGGAGAGCCTATTGGTAAATACATTCTTCGGAGAAGGTTGGAACGGGCAGCCAATGTTTTGTTAGGAGAACCAGTAGCTATCAAAGATGTGGCTTACGACGGAGGCTTTTCTTCTGTATCTTCTTTTTGCCGTAGTTTCAAACGTCATTTTGGGGTATCTGCGGAAGAGTATCGTCGCAAAAATAGATATCCGGATAGCAAGAATTGTCAATTCAAGAGCATAAATGAGCAACATACCTCACTTTATTCACGGTACTTTTGTCGTGATAAAACAATTAATGTAAATGGTATGAATATGAATTGCACTTTTGAAATTAAACAAATGCCTGAGAGAACTATTATTTATTGTCGTCATCAGGGGGCATTGAATCAAATGCAGGAAGCTTTTGCCAATCTTATGAAATGGGCATTACCCAGGGGATTGGTCTCACATCCGGATATGAAATTATTATCTGTTTATCATGATGACCCACGTGTTACTCCTGTCGATAAACTGACAGCTGATGCAGCAATGTTTGTAGAGACAGATATAAAACCGGAGGGAATGATTGGCTGTTATAAGCTTACTTCAGGGTTATACGCTGTTGGACGTTTCGAATTAGCAATGAATGAATTTCCGGCAGCTTGGTCTGCAATGTTCGATTTACTGGAGGAGAATGGATGCAAATGTGGGCATGGTCATCACTATGAAATCTATCAGAATAATCATGATGAACATCCGGAAAAGAAATTTATTGTTGATATTTGTATACCTGCCGATCCGGTATAAATCTTTAAGAAATAAAAAAGCCCTATTCACATGAAGTGATAGGGCTTTTTGTTGTTTATAAAGAATCGTTTAGTACATATCTTAATTGATCCATCATCAGAGATATTTCTGAATCTTCTATACCCGCTACTATCAGATCAGGAATATCTTGATTGAATTCTTCCTGAAATTTATGGAAATCTCCATATTCCATATCTACTGCCTGTTTATAGAATTCTATGGCCCCCTTTATATTTTGTAGCGCCCATTCCGTATGTCCGGCATTCAATAGATCTTGTGTGTTAGGCTGGTTTTCTAATATCTTTTTATAATAATTACGTGCCTGATCATACTTGCCGGTCAGGAAAGAACACCATGCAATAGGTCTCCATGCTTTACTGTTACTATCCATATAATCGACTTTGAAGAAACATTTCAGGGCTTCACTGTAATTCTTGAGTTCCAGATAACAATGACCGATACTGATTGTAATGGATAGATTATCCGGATTTAATTTTTCGTAACGTCGATAATATTTTAATGCTTCTTCGGGCTCTTTCAAAGAACGATAGCAACCGGCTATCCTACGGATAACCCATTTACTTCCTGGATTCAGTAAATCGGCTCGTAAATAGGCATCCAATGCTCCTTGTAAGTCGCCGTTCATTTGTTTACAATAACCGATCTTCTGGAAAAGAATATCACTGCTCTGATCTTTTTCGGCCAGATGGTTGAATATTGTCAAAGCATCGCTGAAATAATTCTTCCTCAGATAATATTCAGCAATGGAGCTCAGACTTTCTTCGTCAGAGATATAAGGCTGTAAAATATTCAGGTTATGGAAGTCGAGAGGCAGCGTAAAGATATCATCGAAATCCAGATGTCCTGGATATAACTTAAAAAATCGGTATAAGTCTTGTATGTACTGTCCGGTTATTGTTTCCAGTTTACCTCGTTTACTGATCAACTCTTCTTTATTTTGTTGAATCATTTCTGTCGCCTGACTGTCAAATTGGTTCATCATCATCTTTTTGGCCTCTTCAGGTAATTGCATCATACTGAAATATAATGAGTATTTATCTGAATTGCACATAAACGCGGCAACGGTCATGGAGTCCAGCATTTGTTTTTCTCCATTATTTTGGTGAAAACGATCGCCGAATGATGAATGTTCTGTTGTAAATGGCAATAACCAATTACTCAGTTCGCGGAAAAAAGGAAAACTTTTTAAGTGAACGAAAGTAGAGTGCATAACATCTGCTCCTTCCTGCTGCAATTCACTGAATTCTTCCATTTTTTTCCCGAGTGAACTATCAGCAAAAATGTTTTCCCATTCCGGGTTCATTTCATCCCCTAATTGTTCAGGAGTTATATCTTTGAGATTTATCTTATTACTGATTTTAGGACTCAGTTTCATCATTTCAGGAATGATCTCATTTTGTAACTTTTTAGTTATCTTTTCCGTTTCACGCGCTAGAATAAAGCGTAAGGTGATCGTCCGAATCGCTTTGGTGAATCCTGGCGTTTCGGAAAGGGCATCCAGCCTGTTTGCTATTTGAGGATAAAGTGCTGTTCTTTTCCGATATATGTATAATGTCAAGAGAACTGAAATTAGAGCTCGTACACGAATCTCTTCACTTTTATGATTGGCAGAATCAAATAACAACATTAACTTTTCCAGATCGAATGCAGCTTGTAATCCCAGCATCAGGGCTGAAACTATTTGACAACCGGCTGTAAAAGGTAACTCTTCATCAAAGAGGATATTTTTTATAACTTCAGCTTCTTCAGTGGTAAAGGGATCGGATACCCAGATTTTGTTGAAAAGGACGATCAATAGAGCATCGTATTCTGACCTGTTCCCAGTAGCATAATGTTTACTTAACTGGAGATGCAAGTTTTCGAATGTTACGTTAGGCTGTACTTTCAAACTTCTGCGACGACTGTAAAAAGATAAAGGAGATTCGATAGCCAGTGCCTTGTGCCTGATCTGATCGGCCAACTCGTAAGAAGATGTTTGTATTTTATTATATATTTGTTCCTGCATCGGATCTTTAGCACCTTCGATGCGGTAACGTAACATATATTTATACGTGTCCTGCAGCTCATTTAATTTATCCTGAAATGAAATTTCACGGCTTCCGGATATAAGAGCTTGAATGGAATCAAAAGCATTCTTTAATTCCTTGTTATCTAATGAACCGATAATTCGGTTATAAGCTTTATTTATTTCTAGTAGTGTCATATAATATTAACAACAAATGGTATGCCAAAAGTATAGATTTCGGCCTAAATTTCCTATCTTTGCACACCTAAAATAAATTAGCAGATGAAGAATATCCGCAATTTCTGTATTATTGCTCATATTGACCATGGTAAAAGTACTTTGGCCGACCGTTTGCTTGAGTATACCAAGACAGTAGAAGGCAAAGACTTGCAAGCTCAGGTGCTGGATGATATGGACCTGGAGCGTGAACGAGGCATAACGATCAAGAGTCATGCCATTCAGATGAAGTATAATTATAAAGGAGAGGAATATATCCTGAACCTGATCGACACTCCGGGACACGTCGATTTTTCGTATGAGGTTTCCCGTTCGATTGCAGCCTGCGAAGGCGCTTTGCTGATTGTCGATGCTGCTCAGGGCATCCAGGCACAGACTATTTCCAATTTGTATATGGCAATAGAGAATGACCTGGAGATTATTCCGGTAATGAATAAGATAGACCTGCCGAGCGCTATGCCGGATGAGGTGGAAGACCAGATCGTCGAACTCCTGGGTTGCCCGCGCGAAGATATTCTCCGGGCCAGCGGCAAGACGGGAGAGGGTGTCTATGATATATTAAACACGATAGTAGAAAAAGTACCGGCGCCAAAAGGGGATCCGGAAGCACCTTTGCAGTGCTTGATTTTCGACTCTGTCTTTAACTCGTTCCGCGGTATTATCGCTTATTTCAAGGTTGTGAACGGTGTGATCCGGAAAGGTGACCATGTCAAATTTATTGCAACAGGCAAAGAATATGACGCCGACGAAGTGGGAGTACTGAAGTTGACAATGTCTCCCCGCGATGAGATCCGCACCGGAGATGTGGGATATATCATATCGGGTATCAAGACTTCCCGCGAAGTGCGTGTGGGAGATACGATTACTCATGTTTCCCGTCCGGCCAAAGAGGCGATTTCCGGATTTGAGGAAGTGAAGCCGATGGTGTTTGCCGGAGTCTATCCGATCGACAGTGAAGACTTTGAGAACTTGCGCGCCTCCTTGGAAAAGCTCCAACTGAATGATGCCTCGTTGACTTTCCAGCCGGAAAGTTCAGCAGCATTGGGCTTTGGCTTTCGTTGCGGTTTCCTGGGGTTGCTGCACATGGAGATTGTACAGGAGCGTCTGGATCGTGAGTTTAATATGGATGTGATCACGACTGTTCCGAACGTATCCTATAAAGTTTATGACAAAAAGGGTAATTGTACGGAAGTACATAATCCAAGCGGTTTGCCTGATCCTACGCTAATCGATCATATCGACGAACCGTATATCCGTGCATCTGTCATAACCAACACCACGTTTATCGGCCCTATCATGACACTTTGTCTGGGTAAACGAGGTATATTGATTAAGCAGGAATATATTTCTGGCGACCGTGTGGAGATTCATTACGATATGCCGCTGGGTGAGATTGTGATTGATTTCTACGATAAACTGAAGAGTATTTCCAAAGGATATGCATCATTTGATTATCATATCCATGACTTCCGCCCAAGTAAACTGGTCAAGCTCGATATCCTGCTGAACGGCGAACCGGTGGATGCGCTTTCCACGTTAACCCATGTGGATAACAGTGTTACGTTCGGCCGTCGTATGTGTGAAAAACTGAAAGAACTGATCCCGCGTCAGCAGTTCGATATTGCTATCCAGGCTGCTATCGGCGCTAAGATTATCGCCCGTGAAACCATCAAGGCAGTCCGGAAAGATGTGACGGCCAAATGTTATGGCGGTGATATTTCCCGTAAGCGTAAGTTGCTGGAAAAGCAGAAAGAAGGAAAGAAACGAATGAAGCAAATCGGTACGGTCGAGGTTCCGCAGAAAGCATTCCTCGCGGTATTGAAATTGGATTAAAGATAGAAAGGGGATGGATTTTAGATTCATCCCCTGTTTTACAATAACCCTCTTTTTCCCTATTTCACTACAAAAAAAGTACGTTTTTAGTTTGACTTTTGGCTACCGGAACAGCGTCTTTCGTGACAAACTGTCCGATGGTTTGCGCAGTACGTTCAAAAAGTATGACATTTGTCAAGTCGGAACATATTCTTCCTTACGTTCTGGTAAAGCTTAACTTCCGGAGAATCGAATATTTGAAACAATAAAGGGAAGGGATATGGAAATATGGGAAGGAGCAGAAGAGGATTCTGGAAGGACCTGGCACCTTATTTCCATGAAGCCGGACTTCATCGTGCTGACCCGGAACTTCGTTGCTCTGAAGTCTGACTTCATGGGTAACGAAGGTAAACTTCAGAGCGATAAACCGATACTTTAGAGGAATTTTCTGCGCACCTCGCGGCAATAGATTGGAAACTGACCCGTTTTTTGTCCGGGAGAAACCGTCTGGGAGACACTTCTTGAAAGCTTTAAAGGAGGTTTTCAGGGCGTTTTTTTACAATAAGTACCTGTTTGGAGTGTCTTTTTAAGGCATTATGGATTAGCCTTTGTTTGTCAATCGAATTCCTTCCGGTTCAAGGAGAATCAGTTTTTGTTTGTAAAGAGCCCCGATAGCTTGTTTGAATGCTTTTTTGCTGCAACGGAATAAGGAGTAAATAAGTTCCGGCTCGCTTTTATCGTGTACTGCGATATATCCGCCTTGCGCTTTCAGTGATTCCAGGATTGTTTTGGCAATGCCGTCTACTTTCTGATATCCTAATGGAGTCAGGCTGACATCGATTTTCTCATCTTCCCGCACTTCTTTGATATACCCTTTGATGTGTTCCCCTTTTTCCAACCGCTGGAAAACTTCACTATGGTAAACCAGTCCCCAATGCGTGTTATTGATGATGACTTTGTATCCTATTTCGGTATCTTCCGCCACCAACAAGTCTACTTCCTGGTTCGGAACATAGTCTGGTATGACATTGTCCAGGTATTTGTCTATTCTCGCAGAAGCGACTATGCGTCCGGTCACATGATCCAGATGTACATATACCAGATACCATTTCCCTTCGCGCATCGGCATTTTCTGTTCTTTAAAAGGAACCAGCAGGTCTTTCATCAATCCCCATTCCAGAAATGCGCCGGTATTGTTAACCGACTTAACTTCCATAAACTGGAATTCTCCCACCTGCGCAAGCGGTCTGGCTGTCGTTGCAATCAGCCTTCCTTCGTTATCATGATAAATAAAGACTTCGACTTCATCTCCCGGTTTTACATTTTTCGGTACATAACGGGCCGGTAAAAGTATTTCCAGATCGTTTCCTCCATCCAGGTAAACCCCGAAATCCAAGTCTTTCACGATTTTGAGCGTATTATATTTTCCTATTTCTATCATCTTTCAAATTCTTTTGGGGCAAAAGTACGGGAAAATGGGTTAATATCCTATATTTTTTACTTTCTAAGCAGCAATATATCAAAATTTGCATCGTTATAGAAGTAACAGTTTTTATGAGGAGTTTTTAAGTAGAAGGTTCCTTAGAAAATTGTATCTTTGCAGTTCTAATTTAGAAATACATAATTAATAGCATGAATTTGAAATATTATTTGTTTGCCCTTTTTTGTGGATTGATGTGTGCGTGTTCCGCGCCGAAAGATGTAGTATATTTTCAGGGGATAGAAGAATTGGCTCCTGAGCAGTTGACAAAAATGAGTCAGACGTACACAACAAAAATTACAAATGATGATTTATTATCGATTAATGTAACGGCATGGGATCCTGCGGCTGTTACGCCTTTTAATCCTCCTGTATATGCCTATTCGACACAAGGTGAACAGGCTCTTGCTGCATCCCAATCGTTGTATACTTATTTGGTGGATCCGGAAGGAAACATTAATTTTCCAGTTCTTGGGAAAGTTCATGTGGCAGGTTTGACCAGGCAGGAGGTTGCAGCAAAGTTGGAGGAGATGATATCCAAATATGTAGAGAATCCGTTAGTAAATGTCCAGCTTTTAAATTTTAAAATAACAATGATGGGGGAGGTTTCTCGTCCAGGTTCTTTTGCAATTAAAAATGATAGAGTATCAGTTTTGGATGCTATTGGAATGGCGGGTGATTTACCTTTGACTGCTAATAGAAAGAATATATTGGTAATACGGGATAATAATGGTGTAAAAGAAACGTTCCGGATGGATATAACGGATCCTGCAATATTTGCTTCTCCTGGTTTTTATTTGAAACAAAATGATATTGTATATGTTGAGCCGATTAAAAATAAACAGCGTGCTCGTACAAGTTCTGATCGGCAGTTTACAATGTCTTTGCTGACATCTATTATTAGTTCTGTTTCAATCATAACAAGTATGGTAATTACAATTGTAAATCTTAATAGAAAATAATCTGGGGTATGACAACTATTCAGCATGATAATGAGACGATTAGTCTAAAGAAGATAATAATACACTATGTTTGCCATTGGAAATTATTTGTATTTGCAGCTATAATCTCCTTGATACCGGCATCGTTATATTTGATTTTTACTCCTCGTACTTATGAAATAGCCGCAAAGATACAATTGGTCGAAGATAAAAGTAGTTCAAACAGTGGTTTCAATGTCGGAGAAGCTTCCGGACTGATGAAATCTTTTGGTTTGGGTGGAATTAGCGGGAGCGGTATTAATGTAGATGACGAAATGGCTAAATTGACTTCGAACTCTACATTGAAAGATATGGTTTTGAAATTAGGATTAAATGTTTCTTATTATAAACCTTATGCATATAAGTATAAGATGTATGAGAATGCTCCATTGATATTGTCTGCAGATTCAGAAACTGAGCGTAATTTGGATTGTACTGTCGTTTTTGATGTGGATATAAAGAAGGACGGTCGAGTTAAAGTAAAGACGGAGGCATTAAAAGAAACAAAGGTATTTGAATTTAATTCGTTGCCAGCGGAGATAAAGTTAGAGGCCGGTAGTTTTATCTTGGCTTATAAAGATAAAGAAGTAAAACCATTGTCGTTGACTTTGGATATCTCTCCTGCTGGTTGGGTTGCTGAAACAATATTTCAGGATCTTACATTTGATGAATACTCTAAGAATGCAAATGTTATCGAACTCTCTTATGTTGATTATGAAAGGCGCAGAGGGCTTGATATGCTAAATACTTTAGTTGATATTTATAATCATCAAGAAGATTCTATAAAGAGAATTGAAGGACAAAAATCATTGACCTTTTTGGAAGGACGTATCCAAAATGTGATGGCGGATTTAAGTGAAACAGAAGCATTGATCGAACGTTATAAATTGAAAAATAAAATGACGGATATCGAAGCTGATGTTCAGTTCTATGTAGAACAGTTGAAGGATTTACAGGTTAAGATTATTGAGCTTGAAGCTCAAGACCGGCTTATCGACATGGTGACTGCGTATATTAAGGATCCGAAAAATAAATACAATTTGATACCTTCATTGCTTTCTACAGGTGAAGGAGATAAGGCGGGTCCTATAACAACCTATAATGAAGCCTTGTTGGAACGTGCAAAATTATTGCAAACGACAAAGGGGAACAATCCTCTTATTGAACAAATAAATAATCAGGTCGATCAATTGAGAGAAAGTGTATATTTAGCTATAGGTAATTCCCAAAAGGCAGTTCAGTTTACCCTTGACGATTTGAGAGGAAAAGAGAAACTGATAATGGATAAGATGGGTACTGTTCCTACTTTGGAAAGAGAGTATATCGATTATAAACGGCAGCAGGAAATTTATCAGGCGGTTTATTTGATCCTTTTACAAAAAAGAGAAGATATTGCTTTGTCCATAGGTGAGTCTAAAGATCGTGCGCGATTTATAGAAAAAACTTATGTGAAACAATCTCCGGTTGGACCGAGAAAATTGTATGCTGCAATAGGAATGTTACTCTTTACATTGATTATACCTGTAGGACTTTTATTTATAAAAGAACAAATTTTATCATTGAAGGAAGAATTTGTAAAGACAAAGAAAAAGTAGCGTGTTGTCTAAGGATAAAATAGTAGCAGTAGGAAGAAATAAGGTGCTTTTGTATGTGACATCTCGCTATGTTACTTATGGCATTCAATTTGTTAATTCAATGTTCATTGCAATTGCGTTAGGCCCTGAATATTTGGCTATATGGGGGTTTATTAATCTTATATTGCAATATATAGCACAGTTTAATGCAGGAGTTCCTTATTCTTTGAATGTCTTGTTGTCGATAAATAAAAACGATAAGCTGAAAGTAGAATCTCTTTTGTCTACAGCTTTATTTTTATATGTTATACTATCTGTTATTATAGTCTTAGTGTTTTTGCTTTTACATCTGGCAGGAATAGATATAGGAAGTAAATATTCTTTTGATAAGTATATGGTTGTTGTTGTTATTATTGCTGTAATAACTCATTTTAATACAATTTACACAAATTATTTTAGAATAATGAATAAGCTGTTGGAAATTGTGTTTTTTCAATCTATAGTTCCCTTATCAATGTTGATTGCAATATGTTTTGCTAAAGGCGAAAAATTAGTATTGCTTATTTTATGGATCATGCTTGTTGGACAGCTACTCTCTCTCTTATTGTATTTGAAAAATAGTCATTTGAAATATTATAAACCAGACTTTTCTTTGATTAAGCCGTTGTTGAGAAAAGGGGTATTCCTTTTCTTTTATAATACTTGCTTTTATTGCATCTTACTTTCGACTAGAACAGTCGTAAGTTCTGATTATGAGATTAAGGAGTTTGGTTTTTTTACATTTTCATTTACTTTAGCTAACACCATAATGTTATTATTTGATTCATTTTCTTTCTTGATTTATCCTAAAACAATAAATCGCTTTAATAAAGCAAATGGTGAAGAAATAGTTCGTATTTTAAATTTGATAAGAGTGAATTATATTACTTCGATTCATTTTGCTATGTATGTTTTTCTGTTGTTGTTTCCTTTAATTATAAATCTGTTTCCTCAATATAAATCTGTTTTTAAATGCTTTGGATTTATGGCCTTGACTGTTGTCTTTTATGGTAATTGTTTTGCCTATTCTTGTCTTTTAACTGCTCGTGGAAAAGAACAGTTATTAAGTATTCTTGCTTTTGTTGTTTTGATTGTCAATATTGCATTGGCGTTATTTATTTCTAAGGTTTTAAAGCTGGGATATGAGTATGTTATATTAGCGACATTAATTTCGTATATGTTTTATAATATATTACTCTCGTTTTTCTCTTATCGAATGTTTAATTTGTCTTTTTCGTTAAAGAGTATATTTGCAGAGAATTTCACTCTGAGGCTTTTTTTGCCTTTTTCTATAGCATTCATAATCCTTGCATTTGAGTTTCATTGGATTGCTTATTTATCTCTCTTAATCTTGTTTGTTGTTTTAAACTGGAAACAGATTGTTGAGATTAAAAATACGATTATTAGGATTTTGTACAATCCGACAATTATTAATATATGATTTAATGAAAACATATATATATATATGCTCAAAGCCTCTGCAATATTTTAATTTGCGGAATATCAAATCAGAATCATTGGATATAAAAAAGACATTGGTTATTTTAGGGTCGTTTTTAGAATCTGAACAATTTGTGAATCGAATCAAAAAAAATGACACAACATGGGATGATATTATATATTTAAAATCTCATTTTCAATTATATCTTTATTTGCTTTTTCATCCAGCTCATACTTGGTTTGTAGAGATAGATGCATCTTTTTTTTATGGTATTTTTTCAAAACTATCTTGTTTTAGAAGAATGTATATGTTTGAAGAAGGTTTTGGGAGTTATCGCCGGGATCGTTTTGATACATCTAAAAGGGTAAAAAAGTGGATTAATAAACATACAGGAGTTGGTCAACATGTTGGCTTTTCTACTTATTTGACGGGACAATATTTATATTTGCCGGCTTTATTTAAAAGACAATTTCCTGATTATTCAAAGCCAATAATGGAATTTGTAAAACCATTTAAAATACGTTTGCGTGAAGAATTGTCTTTTTTTATGAAACTCTCTGATGGATATGACGATTTTTTATCAATAAAAAATAAGAAGATAGGTCTTTATTTAACCAATCATCATGTTAATTTTCAGGTGATGGAGACATTAGCACAAACAAAAGACTCTTTTGATTTGTTTTTTGTCAAACCGCATCCTCATATAAGAGATTTACAGAGTCTATCACAATATAGCATAAACATCATACGTTCAAATATCATGATCGAGTTTTTATTGATCCTTCTATTGGATAATAATAATGAGTTGACAGTCTTTCATGAAAATAGTACAGCTGTCATATGGTTCCAGAATGAGATAATCAATAGAAATTTGGGAGAAAGATTTGAAGATTATGATATTGTTGCATCCTATATTAAACAAGAGATGTTATAAAGTCGTATATTTGCTGGAGATAGCTTAAAAAATTGGAATATATAAAATAATAGAAAATGTTGAATGGTAAATCAGTTTTGATAACCGGTGGAACCGGCTCTTTCGGAAAGAAGTTTGTAGAGACTATCCTTCGGGATTATCCTCAGGTAAAGAGAATTGTTATTTATTCACGTGATGAATTGAAGCAGTTTGAATTAAAACAAAAATACCCATCTTCCCATTATCCTCAATTGCGTTTTTTTATTGGTGATGTACGTGATGGGGAGCGGATGAAGCGTGCATGTGAAGGAATTGATATAATTATTCATGCTGCGGCTATTAAGCAGGTTGATACAGCTGAGTATAATCCGGATGAATGTATCAAAACAAATGTCAACGGAGCTCAGAATGTTATTAATGCAGCTTTGCAGTCTGGTGTGAAGCATGTAGTCGCTTTATCAACAGATAAGGCTTGTGCTCCTATTAATTTATATGGCGCTACAAAATTGACTTCTGACAAATTATTTGTGGCAGCAAATAATATTAGTGGTTCACGTGATATAAAATTTTCTGTAGTCCGTTATGGAAATGTCATGGGATCACGGGGTTCCGTTATCCCATTCTTTATAAATAAACGAGATTCTGGTGCTAAGGAATTTCCGATTACCCACATGGGGATGACTCGTTTTAATATTTCATTGGAAGCAGGTGTTGCTTTGGTTATGTATGCAATTGGTCATCATTTGGGTGGTGAGATTTTTATACCCAAAATACCTTCTTACCATATTGTGGATGTGGCAAAAGCTATTGCTCCGACTCTTCCTTTAGTAGAAGTGGGTATTCGTCCAGGTGAAAAGCTACACGAGGAAATGATTACAGTGACTGATGCCTTGAATACGATTGATTTAGGGCCGTATTATGCAATTTTACCTTCTGTGGCATTCAATCATAAATATGAAGATTTTATAAAACATCATAATGCTGTGAAAGTACCGGAGGGTTTTCATTATAGTTCGGATACTAATACAGAGTGGGAGACAGTTGAGTCTATGCGCGAGAATATAAAGAAATATGTTGATCCTAATTTTGAGGTAAAATGATAACAAAGTCGATCCCTTATGGACGTCAACAAATTACAGATGAGGATATTGAAATGGTAGTTCAGACGCTGAAGTCTGATTACTTAACTCAAGGACCCAAAATAAAAGAATTTGAGACTGCTTTTGCTAAATATGTCGGAGTAAAATATGCTGTTGCTGTGAATAATGCAACAGCAGGTCTTCATTTGGGAGCAACAGTACTGGGTGTTAATCCCGGTGATAAAGTAATTGTAACTCCTTTAACTTTTGCTGCTAGTGCTAACTGTATTCGATATTGTGGAGGTGAGGTCGTTTTCTGTGATATAGATAAAGACTCTTATTTAATGGATATCCAAAAATTAAGATTGTTGCTGGAAAGTTCTCCTAAAGGTACGTATAAAGGTATTGTTCCTGTTGATTTTGCTGGTTATCCTCTGGACTTAGAAGCTTTTCATGAGTTGGCTAAAGAGTATGATCTCTGGATAATGGAGGATGCTTGCCATGCCCCGGGTGGTTATATTTTGGATAGTGCAGGTGTAAAGCAATATTGTGGTAATGGAAAATATGCTGATATAGGAGTCTTTTCTTTTCACCCTGTAAAGCATATTGCTACAGGAGAAGGCGGTATGATTACGACAAATAGTGAGGATTTATATGAAAAACTGTGTTTTTATCGTACACATGGCATTACCAAAGACCCTTCATTGATGCTTAAAAATGATGGCGGTTGGTATTATGAAATGCAGGATTTAGGCTATAATTATCGTATGACGGATTTTCAGGCAGCTTTAGGGATTTCTCAGTTGGGAAGAGCTGAAAAGGGTTTAAATAACCGTCATCGGATTGCAAATCGTTATTTTGAAGCCTTTTCTGACATCAAAAGTATAAAAACACCTTTGATAAGTAAGACTGCTTATCATGCATTTCATTTATATATAATTCAAGTAGAAGATCGTTTGGGGTTATACGATTATTTGCGTGAAAATAATATTTATGCACAAGTACATTACGTCCCTTTGCATCTGATGCCTTATTACCAGCAGTTAGGAAATAAGGAGGGAGATATGCCTGTTGTAGAAGAATACTATAAACACTGTTTAAGTTTGCCAATGTATCCGACATTGACAGAAGAACAACAAGAATATGTGATTGGAAAAGTTTTGGAATTTGTTTTGTGATTTTTTATTAAATAGAGAATCCGATGGAAAAGACACCTTTTGTTAGCATAATTGTTCCTGTATTTAATGTAGAGAAATATTTGAGTCAATGTTTGGATTCATTGTTGGCACAGACTCTGACTAATATTGAAATTATTTGTGTCAATGATTGCTCCACAGATGGATCTTTACGGATTCTCCATGAGTATATGCTCAAAGATGAGCGGATTGTAGTTATTGATTTACCAGAAAATAGAAAACAAGGTGGAGCTAGGAATGCTGGAATAAAGCAAGCTAAAGCAGACTTTTTAGGTTTTGTGGATAGTGATGATTGGGTTCAGTCAGATATGTATGAGGCTTTATATACTGCCGCTGAGGAAAACCGTGCAGATATGGTATGCAGTGACTATTATCAGTATAATAGTCCTGAAGATGTTCGTTTACAAATAAATTGCGATCCGGATATTTTTACATTACCTTTAGAAGAGAGAAATAAACGAATTTTGTTGAGTGGTACCCGTTTATGTACTAATATTCTAAAGAAAGAGTTATTTACAGAGAATCAGTTAGCTTATCCAGAGGGATTATTTTATGAAGATAATGCGATAGCTTCTGTTTTATATGTTTCTGCAAATAAAATTGTAAAAGTCAATCAACCTTATTATTATTATCGTTGTAATAATTTATCCACCACACGTGGATATAATAATTATCACTTTTTTGATCGTTTAGATACGTCTAAGATGTTCTTGGACAATATGAAGCGTTTAGGGTTCTATTCGAAATATAAAGAAGCAATTGATTATAAATTTACAGAGCTTTTCTATGTTAATACAATATTTGGTGCAATATCTCAATTTACGCAACCTGAATATGGGTGGGTTGATAAAGTCAAAAAGGAAATGAATTCAATATTACCGGATTTTCACCAAAACATCTATTATAAAGCTCGAATATCCTTTAAGACAAGATTTGTTCTTGCAATTATTCATATGCACACTGGTTGTGGAATAAAAATGTATCAGTTTTTGAAAGCATTGAAGAAATAAATGATTTATGAAAAATATTGCTATAATTCCTGCACGAGGAGGAAGTAAACGTATTCCTCGTAAAAATATAAAGCCTTTTTGGGGAAGGCCGATAGTTTCTTATTCTATTGAATCCGCTTTAAAATCAGATCTCTTCCATGAGGTAATGGTCTCAACTGATGATCCTGAAATAGTACAGGTCGCTCAAGAATTTGGGGCTTCTGTTCCTTTTTTGCGTTCTTCTGATACGGCCAATGATTTTGCTTCTCTTTCGGAGGTCTTATTAGAGGTTCTTGATGGATACGAGAAAAATGGGATGTGTTTTGATAATATCTGTTGTATTCTTCCTACAGCACCTTTAATTACTGAAGAAAATATAAAAGCAGCTTATTCTTTATTGAAGGATTCTTCTTTTGATTCAGTTTGCCCGGTAGTTGCTTTTTCCTACCCTATATTACGTTCGTTGTCGTTTGATGAAAATAGACGATTACAAATGAATTGGCCGGAATACCGTTTTGCGCGTAGCCAAGATCTGAAACCTGCTTATCATGATAGTGGTACTTTTTATTGGATCAAAACGGAGGTCTTGCAAAAAGATAAGAAGTTATTAAGTGATAATGGAACAGCAATAATTATGGAAGAGTTCCAAGTGCAAGATATTGATACTTATGAAGATTGGGCTTTGGCAGAAATGAAATATCGTTTACTTCATAATTTGTGATATGCGGTTTCTTATTCTTACAGAAGGATTTCAGCATACCGGTTATGGCCATGTAACCCGTTGTATGGCTATTGCGCAAGCTTTCCAAGCTCGTGGAATAGAAGTAATGTTTTT
Organism: uncultured Parabacteroides sp.; assembly: GCA_900552465.1. Taxonomy (GTDB): domain Bacteria; phylum Bacteroidota; class Bacteroidia; order Bacteroidales; family Tannerellaceae; genus Parabacteroides. The sequence continues at coordinate 16,217 of URZO01000014.1, forward strand.
GGTAGATGGGGACACGAATGTTGTATCAATATTACAGAATTATTCATTTCAGGCTTTTAATTGGCTACATGATATTGATCGGCTGAAAAAAAATTTAGAAAATGTTCAATTAGCATTGATTGATTCCTATCGGGCGAGTTTGGATCTTTACCAGTTCGTTCATAAACATGTCTCCGTATGTGTCTATTTAGATGATTTTAATAGATTGGAATACCCACCAGGTATTATTATGAATGGGACGGTGGGAGCCGAATTAATTGCATATCCAAAAAGAGAAAATCAAATTTATTTGCTTGGTAAGGATTATGTTATTTTGCGAGAGCCATTTAATCATGATTTATATTCAAAGAAAATATCGGAAAAAATATCATCTGTTTTAATTACTTTTGGTGGAACAGACCCATTAAATTTGACGACAACAGTTTTGTCTAAAGTTTTAGATTATTCTGTTGAATTAAAAAAAATAGTTATCTTAGGTGCTGCATTCTCACATGTTGAAGAAGTAAGAGCGTTGGCTGATAAGCAAACGGAGTTTCACCATAATGTAGATGCAAAAGCAATGAAAAGGCTAATGCAAAATGCCGATTTGGCTATTTCAGCTGCAGGACAGACTATTAATGAATTAGCTATCACTGGATTACCTTCGATTATTTTTAAGGTCGCAGATAATCAGGATAATAATATTTCGGGATGGAAGCGATTTGGATTTATTGATTCCTACATAGATGCTACCCAAACTTGGTCTTCTGATTGTCTGATAAAACAAATTAGAAGAATGGAAGATCCTGCAATTAGACTCCGGGTGTCTGAATTGGGAAAGAATCTTATTGATGGGAAAGGATGTGAAAGGCTTGTAAAAAAAGCAATGTTGCTTTATTGCCGAAAGAATATGGTGATATCAAGAGCTAGAGAAAAAGATTTATTGCCATTGTTTAAACTGGCAAATGATATAGTTGTACGGCAAAATTCTTTTTCTGTAAAAAGTATAGTGTTAAGTGAGCATACAGAATGGTTTAATGCAACATTGCATAATCCCGATCGTAGGCTCTATGTTTTTTATCTTTCTGAAATGTTTGTTGGGCAGATCCGATTTGATAAAGAAGGTTATAGCCATTTGGTTGTCAGTATTAGTATTGATGCCTTTTTTAGGGGATGGGGATTAGCTTCTTATATGTTACAAACGGCTATCAGCGAACTAAAGAAAGATGAATTTGGTTTGAGTATGAAGATATATGCTTATGTGAAAGAAGAAAATGAAGCATCACAGTTTGCTTTTCTAAAAGCTGGTTTCCGTAAGTGTGTAAATGAAGAAAATAAAGTATTGAAGTTTGTATATTATGAAGACTAACTTATTTGAATATTTTGGAATCAATCAGGCGGATTCAGATCGTGTGTTTGTGATTGCAGAGATGTCTGCGAATCATAATCATCGATTAGATATTGCAATAGAGACCATTAAAGCGGTTAAAGCAGCCGGTGCAGATGCTATAAAGTTGCAAACATATACGGCTGATACATTGACCTTGGATAGTAATAAATCTTATTTTCAGATTAAACAAGATACTTTGTGGGATGGAACTACTTTGCATCAGTTATATAGGGATGCTTATACTCCTTGGGATTGGCAACCTGAATTAAAACGGATTGCAGAAGAGGAAGGCCTTATCTGCTTTTCTTCCCCATTTGATAAGACTTCGGTCGATTTTTTGGAATCAATAGATGTTCCGGCTTATAAAATAGCAAGTTTTGAAATTACGGATATACCTTTAATCGAATATGTTGCTTCAAAAGGTAAACCTGTGATTATTTCTACAGGAATCGCAACTTATGCTGAAATAGAAGAAGCATTAGCTGCTTGTCATAAGAGTGGAAATACAGATGTTGCTTTATTAAAATGTACTTCTTCTTATCCAGCTCCAATTGAAATGGCTAATTTGAGGACAATTCCAGATATGAAAAAGCGTTTTCAGGTACCCGTCGGATTATCAGATCATACGATGTCAAGCTCGGTTGCTGTTGCTTCTGTAGCTTTAGGTGCACGCATCATTGAAAAACATTTTATATTAGATCGTTCCATCGGTGGACCGGATGCCAGTTTTTCTATGAATGAAGAAGAGTTTAAAAAGATGGTGAGGGATATTCGAGAGGTTGAAAAAGCTTTAGGAAAAGTAACTTATGAATTGACTGATCAAATAAAAAAAAATCGTAAATTCGCTCGTTCTTTATTTGTGGCACAGGATATGCGGTCTGGGGACTTAATAACAGAGGATAATATACGATCAGTCCGGCCAGCCGATGGACTATCTCCAAAGTATCTTCCGTATATATTAGGTAGAAGAGTCAAGTGTGATATTTCTAAAGGCGAACCTTTTAAAATGGAATATTTAATGGACTAAATAATATTATTATGAAAGCTGGTATATGGAGTATTCTTTTGGTATGCTTTTGTTTGTTTGCTAGTTGTAGTAAAGACGATTTTTTAGAAGAACCGCCTTTACCAAATGTTTTGCGTAGCTCATATATTGATGTCAGTAATTTGCATTTGGCATTTCCTACTATCGTCGGGAATGTTGATAGAAGTAAAATAATAGTAAGTTATCGAGAGGGGACGGATCATGTAAGTTTTGATGGGAAGATTATCCAAATGGAAAGTTTTGATAAAGGCAAAACTTGGTTGAATAGGAAAGTTATTTATCAATCTTCAAATAATGGAGATGCTAGAGATCCCCAATTTTTAGTATTATCAAACAATGATATTTTATGTCGTTTTTTTGAAAGAACTTCTGATGTAAGCTCCAGTGTAAAATGCATTACTTCGTCGGATTTTGGAACAAGTTATACTGGACTAACAGAATTCCCTTTTCCTACAAAAGAAGAGGTTTTTGCGGCGGCCCGTGGCAATATGGCTGTTGTTGATGGAACTATATATGCTGTTTGTTATAATCGTTGGGCATATACTTGGCTTGTAAAATCGGAGAATAATGGTAAAACCTGGAAAAATGTAGCTTGGATTGATTTATCTTTGGGTACGAACGAGAGTCGTTTTGATCGTATAAATGAATCTTCATTGGGATATATCAATGGTAAACTTTATTTAGTAGCGCGTCAGCAATCTGATGATGCTTTGCAAATCGGTGTGAGTGAAGATTTAGGAGCATCGTGGACTTGGGATGTGCTTCCTGTAAAAGGGCAAGCTCCTTCTTTGACACCCTATAATGATTCTTTTATTTTGACGTACCGGTATGTAGACGCAAAAGCTAAAATATATCATTTTGATGTTGCATTAATGAAGAATGGGAAATTAGTAAGTCAGCCGACAACTTTATTTAAGAGTAGTTCTTTTGATGTAGGATATGGTGATGTCCTTACTCTTTCCGATTCTTTCTTAGTGTGTTGCTATTTACCTAACAAAATTCGTTGTTATGAGATGAAATATGATATATTTGATTAATGGAAGTAATATGGACATATTAATAACGACCCCGTCTTTGAATCCTACAGATAATGTCAGTGGAATATCTTCTATGGTCAGGTTGCTGATGCAATATAATACCCAATATAGCTATCATCCTTTTATTTTAGGGAAAAAAGATGGTGAGAAACGAGGTTTGATTTGGTTATTCACTTTATTGAAAATGCCGTTTTCTCTATATTCGTTTATCAGAAAAAATCATATAAAAATAGCTCATTTTAATTTGGGACTTGAACCTCCTTCTTTATTGCGTGATATTATTCCTTATATGCTACTCTTTATTCAACGAATCCCGCTTTGTTTGCATATTCATGGTGGACGTTATATGTCTTCTGTGCCTGATAACTTTTTGCTTCGATGGATAATTAAGACATTTTTGAAAAAGTCTTCAGAGATTATTGTCTTAAGTCGTGTAGAGTTAAATTATTTGAAATCTCAATATGACTTTTTGGATTCTAAAAGAATACATATTATTCCTAATGCAATAGAAATACCAGATATCAAAGTTTTGAGTAAAGATTTTTCCAAGCCATTTAATATTTTATACCTTGGTCGTATTGATAGAAAAAAAGGATTGCATATTATTGCTGACTCATTGAATGAATTAGTTCAAAGAGGAATATTATTTAAATTCTATTTATGTGGAGTAGGTCCGGATAAAGATTGGTTTATGTCCTTATTAAGTGAACGTGCAGTTCTGTCAGTTGTTGATCAAGGACTGGTTTTCGGTAAGAAAAAGGATGAAATATTAAAGTTGGCTCATTTATTCTTGCTGCCTTCTTCTTTTGAAGGTTTACCAATGGCTTTACTGGAAAGTATGGGTTATGGAGTTCTACCTTTAGTCTCTCCAGTCGGATCTATGCCTGATGTTGTGGAAGATGGCAAAAATGGTTTTTTAATAGAAAATGCGAAATCTATTGTCTCTACAATTTTATTATTGGATCAAGATAGAGTGAAATTAGAGATGATGGCACAAACTGCAAGAGAAACGATGGAAGATCGTTTCTCAATTAAGAATTATGTAAATAAAGTGAATGCAGTTTATCCTCAATTTTGATTTTGAGAACGTGGAAGAAAAATTGAGGACTATAAATTAGATATCTTTTCCATAGCCGTATTGGGTCATCTACTAATCGCCCAAGCCATTCCAGTCCATGTGAAATCAACCATTGATTGGGCCTTTTTTTAGTTCCGGCATAAAAATCAAAAACAGCTCCTATTCCAGTTATAACAGATGCTTTTATTTGAGATTTGTTTTCGTGGATCCATTTTTCTTGCTTAGGAGCAGTCATTCCTACAAATAAAACATCTGGTTCAAATTTGTTGATTGTTTCAATCATGATACGATTATCCTCTTGGGTAAATGTATCTTTATAAGGAGGGCTGTAACTATCTACTATTATATTAGGATATTCTTGTTGAATGCGCTTTTGTATTTTCTTTAAAGTTTCAGGTGCTGCTCCTAAATAAAAGCATTTGCCTGATATTTGGTTTAAAGTGTTTAAAATCATCTCATGCAAATCAGCCCCTGCAATTTTTTTTATAGAATCATTATTTAAAAACTTTGCAGCGAAGACGATTGCAATACCATCAGGTAATAGTATATCACTGGTTTGCAATGCAGTCTTGAATTCAATATCTTTATGCGCATTTATCCATGAAAAAGCATTAATGGTATTTATGATTAGTTGTTTATTGGGGATTCCTTTGAATTGGTAATCTTTTGTAATCTGATATTCTAACAATGATATTTGTTGCATAGTTGAATAATTTATTATTTAGAAGACATTGCAATTTGTGCGTTTCTTAAACCATCGGATATGATGAGTCCTAGAAACATTAGCATGAATAGTCCTTTATTACTGGTGAAAGAAGCATCTGCTATATTTTCTATTAAGCAATATCCTGTAATAAGAAGAACTAACGCAAAAGCTTTAACATTTTTTGTTTTAGAAAATACTCGATAAGATTTTTTTAAGAGATAAAGCCAAAATGATATAAATAGGATGACTCCGACTATGCCGAATTGAGCTAAAGAAGGATAGTAGGTATCGGCAACAAAAGCCCAATCATTTTTACTTATTCCCCATACATGGTCGATATTATATTGGACATAGATTGGCGAATAGTAACATCCGGAGGCATATGTGGCAAAACTAGCAAGTCCACTCCCAAAAGGTAAATAATCGACAAAAATATTTAGTGATGTTGCATACAAAACAAATCTGGCAATAGAGTCCTTCTCCGTTTCCTCTATCAGACTTTGACCAAAATAGATCATGACTTTTTCCCAAGCAACAAGTACTATGATAGCGATGGTGAAAGCAAAAATAGATATATTTTTTAGATTGAACTTTAGATGATTGGGATTCTCGAAATAAAGAATTACAAATATAGACAAAGCATAAAAACCATAAAATTTGGAGCGTCCAGAGACAAGTCCTATTGTTAGCATTATAAGAAATATTATTTTATCTTTCATTGTATAATTGGATGCATATAAATACACAAGCGATATAGCTGCTATTGCCCCTGCAAAATTAGAAGGATGTTTCATTACGGATGATATAGTATGAGGAATTACTATGTTTACTAATCCTAAAGGTAATAGCATAAACCATAATAACAACATAAATTGTTTGAGTAGTAACCGTTGCTCATTACTAAATTGAGGTTTTAGCTGATACATGCAAAAGAATGCTAAGTAAGGTTTCATCTGTATGATTAAATCCATTAATATCGCCTTTTTACTATTACTGCCTATCCACAATGAATAACAAAAATAGAATATGAATACACATATTGTAAACAGAAAGGCCTTATTAATTCTCCAGTCATCAGAACGAAATAGGGAAAAAAGGAAAATAAGAAATAAACATAGACCACAAATTTCATCAATAGATTTGAATCCTATGGCATCATGAAAAACTATTCCGAATGTGACTGTGATTATAAATAGATTGTATAAGATGTTGTTTAAGAATGTCTGCATTTGCTTTTGTAGTTATATGGTTATAACGTCTTACTGTTTGCTTTATTATATCTTTTGTAGTGTTTCAAAATGCCTTTCTAACTCTTGCCTTGATAATCTTTCATCTTGCGGATACAGGATTTGTTCGTGTTCCAGAATTTCTTTGATCGTAAAACGAAATTTAATAAACTTAGCAGGAACTCCTCCTATAATGGAATAGGGAGGATAAGAACTATTGACAACTGCACCTGCTGCAATAATTGAACCTCTACCTATTTTCACTCCCATGAGTATTGTAACATTGGCACCTACCCAAATGTCATCTTCTAAACATACTTCTTTATCATTATCAGGAAGTTTATCTTGTGAGTCAATAATGTATTTACCAATGACATCTGTTCGATGATTTCCTGTGACAATAGTAGGGGAAGGACCAAATATTATATTGTTACCTATATTTAATGGTGCATTAGTACAGAATATATGGGCATATCTTGGAATACTGACATTATTTCCTATACTAAGATTCTCCAAACCAAAATATACAGATGTACTTGGTTTAATACAAACATTGTTCCCGCATTTTTTCATGGCTTTTTTAAAAAGCGGGGACAATATAAAGTCTTTTATGAACTCTATCGCGTGGGAAAGTCTTTCTATGAACCGAACTGTTTTAGTATACATCTTTGTTTTATAAAATTATTATGTGATATAGTGATTTGCGTTTTAAATATACGAATTTTCTATACAGGTACTGTCATCGTTGAATTATTAGTTTGGACTCACTCTTTTTTGTAATTAGTTGTCAAACAATATTTTCCTGTGAAATGTGATTCATGCATGTGAGCTATGCAAATCACAACTGTGAGCCATACGGTTTTTTGAATGTGATTCACGTGGCTCACGAGTGTGCTTCAATCACTTTCTGTTTACAAAGATATTACTTTCTGACAACTCAGACAACAAAAGATATGAATCTTTGAAATAGATGAATCTTGGCGGTGAAAGTAGGTGAAGGAGATTGGTTCGGAAGATGCTGTTTCACAGGTTTCATCGGAAAATGAACAGGATCATCAATTTGGGCAATTGTGAACTTCATTTTTCTTCTTTATATCCTTTAGGCTGCATCCCGTGCAACCGCAGCAAGGATCGCCGGCCTTGGGGGGATGGGTCAGGAATTTATATATTTTTCTGCCTATATAGAAGAGGACGGTGAGGGCGATGATGATAATTGCTATTTCTTGCCACATAGTTGAAATGTTTTGCTGTTAACCAAATAAATTCATAAAGAAATGTCCCGTTTGATAGACTATGCATGAGACAATCCAAGCCAGTGTACAGGTATAGGCGATCACGAATATGCCCCATTTCCAGGAACCGGATTCGTTCACGATTGCGGAAATAGTTGCGATACAAGGGAAATAGATCAGGACAAAGAGCATGAAACTCAGTGCGATCAGAGGCGTGAAGACAGGTTCGCCTTCTGCATTCCGGTCTTGTTTCAGGCGTTCGGTCAGAACCTGTTCGTCGTCCGATTCTCCGGTATACAAAACACTTAATGTGCTGACAACGACCTCCTTGGCAGCCATACCTGTCAGTAGGCTGACACTCATTTTCCAATCGAAGCCTAAGGGGTGAAGCACTGGCTGTATCGTTTGACCGATACGTCCGATATATGAATTCTGCTGATGTTCCATTGACTTCAACCGTTCCAGTTCGGCTATCGCTTCTGTTTTCTTTTCCCCGTTTGATTCGGATTGTTCTATTTCCGCAATTTGCTTGTCGAAAATGTCTCCGCCTTCCGAATGGCGCGGGAAATAGCCGAGGAACCAGATGAGAATGGAAGCGACCAGGATGATGCCTCCCATTTTGTGCAAATATTGTTTGGCTTTTTCCCACATGTGGATCATGATAGACTTTCCTGTCGGCATGCGATAGGGAGGAAGCTCCATTACGAACGGCACGTCTTCCTCGTTAAACAGGAAACGCTTGAACAAACGCGCCATTAGGACAGCCAGCAAGATTCCCGAAGAATAGAGAATCAGCATAACCGTTCCGGCCGTTTGGGGAAAGAAGGCTCCCGTCAGAAGTACATAAACCGGGAGACGGGCACTGCAACTCATTAACGGATTGACCAGCATCGTAATCATCCGGCTATTCCGGCTTTCGATCGTACGGGAGGCCATGATGGCCGGGACGTTGCAACCGAATCCCATGACAAGCGGGATAAACGACTTCCCGTGTAGCCCCATCTTATGCATGATTTTGTCCATGATGAAAGCGGCACGTGCCATATAGCCCGAATCTTCCATAAAGGAGATGAAGGCATAGAGTATCAGAATGTTGGGCAGGAATACGATCACACCTCCCACACCTCCGATGATGCCGTCTACCAGCAGGTCTTTCAGCGGTCCTTCGCTCATGTTGCCTCGTACAAACTCGCCGATCCAGCCCACGAGCGACTCGATCCATCCCATCGGGTATTCGCCAACACGGAAAGTCGCTTCAAACATAACCCACATGAAAAGGATAAAGATCGGGAAACCTAAGACTTTGTGGGTGACAAAAAGGTCGATGATCTGCGTGCTGGTTGCTTCCTGTATTTTGTTTTGCTCGTATGTCTCGCGCAGCGCACCGGAGATGAATCCGTAGCGGGCGTTCGTGAAAGCCGTTTCACAGTCTTCTTTCAGAAGCGCTTCGATCTGTGCTGCGCAGCGGTCGCGTTCCTGTATGACGGCTTCGGACCCCGGCAATGCTTTTACGAACGATTCGACTTCGGGATCCCCTTCGAGGAGTTTGATGGAGAGGTATCGTTTGGAAAGGCTTTTCGCTACGTTTCCATTCAGTTTCAATTCGTGCCTTACGCTGTAAATGGCCTTTTCCAGCACTTCGCCATAGTTGATGTGGATATGGCGGAGCACAGGGTCTTCCTCTTCATACACTTTGATGACGCGGTTGAAAAGGTCTTCTATGCCAAAACCGGTTTTACTGACTGTCGGAACGATCGGCGTACCGATCATGCGTGCGAGCGATTCGTGGTCGAACTTGTTGCCGTGGCGTTCCAGTTCGTCGTACATGTTGAGGGCGATTACCATACGCATGTCCATGTCGATCAGCTGGCAGGTCAGGTACAGGTTGCGTTCGAGGTTGGAAGCATCGACAACGTTGATGACTACGTCCGGCTGCTCTTCGTTCAGGTGCTTGCGGACGTAGAGTTCCTCCGGCGTGTAGGCCGACAGGGAATACGTTCCCGGCAGGTCTACAATTTTGAATGTATAACCGTTCTGGTGGAATGTTCCGGCTTTGGCATCGACTGTCACGCCGCTATAGTTGCCGACATGTTCGTGTGCGCCGGAAGCAAAATTGAATAAAGATGTTTTACCGCAATTGGGATTACCCACCAATGCGACATTGATGGTCTTTCCTTTATGCATCGCTATTGCCTGCAGGCTTTTGTTGGAAGGCAGGATGTAGGAATCGGCCGGCCGGTTTTCAAGTTCAGGGGTGTTGGCTTCTGCAAATTCGGCAGCGCTGACCACCTCTATCATCTTGGCGTCATTTCGTCTTAAAGAGACGTCATAACCCATTACACGATAATGGATTGGGTCTTTAAGCGGCGCGTTTTGAATGACATCGACCTCTTTCCCCCTGATAAATCCCATTTCGATAATGCGTTTGCGGAAAGCTCCGCGTCCCATTACCTTGACTATGACCCCTTTTTCACCTGTGCGAAGTTCTGATAATCTCATCTTTTTTTAATCTTGCGCAAAGGTAGTATGAAAAGCCAACATGGTCAATACCGTATTGTAGGTATTTTTTGTTAGTTTTGCGTTTGAAAAGGCTTTAAAAGATGACTATGCGGAATAGAGTGGTATTGTGTTTGGGGTCCAATTCGGATTGCGAGTCGAATATACATTCGGCAGGCGGGTTGCTGCGGGAATATTTCTGCCCGATCTATTTCTCGGACCCTGTTTATACGGAGCCTGTCGGACTGCCTGCTTCGGGGCTGTTCCTGAACCAGGTGGTCGTGGCCTACACTGACCGCCAACCGGAGGAGGTGAAGTTATCTCTGAAGAAGATGGAGACGCAATTGGGACGTATGCCGGAAAGTAAGAAGAGCGGTGTTATTCCCGTTGATATTGATCTTCTGCAGTGGAATGACCGGATATTGAAAGCGGAAGACTTGCAACGCGATTATGTTGTAAAAGGGTTGAAGTCTATTCCCTTCGCAGATGCAGAATGATAAACGGGGCCAATAGGAAGCCTGCTTTTCCCGTTATTCCGATCAGGCAATTTATGCTTTTACTGATGAACACAGCTATCGGATTACTCCGGTCTGTGTTGTAAAATCCTTTTTCTACGTTGACAAGATACCCGGAAGGTCTTACCAATGACCGGTAGACGTGAATGGGTAGGATACGTTCTGTCCAGTTCCCGTTTCGCGGATCACAGGTGTTGAAAGTATCCTCTAAGGTCGGATACGAGCCGGTTTCGATCGCTTTCCGTATATCAGGAAAGGTGAGACCTCGTGTCTTCCGGGCTATCTCTTCTGCTTCAACAGAGGGAATACCGGGGAAATCCTTTTTTATATATTGCAAACGCAGCGTATAATAATTGGGAGAGACGGCTGTACCCTTCTCACAAGCAGTCATAAGACGGTGTAATCTTCTTTTTACATACGGATTGAATGGGGTGGAGGCTGTCGTAAATAGCATTTGCATCCGGTTGTTGATGGCGATCAGGTCGCTGAAAAAAGCGGATAAATCATAGACATGCTCGATCAGGTCTGTAGCAATCAATAACTGGGGTTTAATATCATTTTCCGTACACCAGGCAGCTAATGTGTCTGAGTTACCATGCAGGATGACATCGGGGCCTATTCCGGTCTGTTCTTTTAGAATCCGGATGGTTTCGACGGAGTCAGGGTTGAGATCGATATAAATCACTTGTCCGACTCCCGCTTGTTTGGCAAGCATACTCAGGAAGCCGCTGCCGCCGCCATAATCGATGAATGTGATTGCCGGAAGGGATAACCCTGTGGCTTGTATACCTTTTTGCAGGCAACTGGCATATATTTTCATATAATAGGACAATGCCGGCTTCAAATTCCCGATATAACGTTTGTTATATTCGCTGATAGGCAATCGATTACAATCGATTGCCTGTAATTGGTAGACTAAGTCCTGTATTGTCTGTCGGAATTTATTTCTCATAAATCATTTTGTACAACTGTTCACCTTGATATTGGTTGGAATAAGTCGGAGACAGGATGCTGCGCCGCAGTTCGATCACCTCTGGGCTTATCTCCGCATTCATCAGTTTCCGGCAGGTCCGGATCATTTCGTCCGGTGTATCGGCTATGTGACAAAGTTGTTCCAGCCCGCTACCGGCTACCATCAGGCTGTTTACCATCGTGTGTCGCCCGGCAAAAAGGCTGTTCAGCAGTTTCAGTTTCAATCCGGTTGCCTGGAAAGTGACCAACGCATGCACCTGCGCTTCGTGTATCAGTTCGCTCATCCGTTCTTCCGTTGGGTTGGCTTCAATGTGGATATTCGGGAATGGAGCGGCTGCTTTCAATAAGGAAGGGGGCGGATTCATGCCGGCAATAATACAGCGGCAGTTCAGTTTGCTGAACACGTTTTGGATCAGGAACAGGGCGGCTTGTGTATTTTCGATAACCGACAACTTGCCGTGATACAGGATGAAATCGGATGAACCGGGTTTCACCGTAATTCGGTCGTTCGTATGGAAACAAGGTACAAATTCGATCTGTTTGTCTGGAAACTGGCGACGCAGATAATCCGTGTCGGTTGTCGATACGGCAATAACCAGGTCGGCATGCCGCACAACTTTCTGGTATCGTTTGAAACGCCAGGCCTCTATCCGGAAGAAACATTTCCGGACCGGATGGCTTTCCGCCTGTGCCAGATGAGCATAATAATCATGTTCTATATTCGCTTCCCTGTATATCTTTATCCGGTTTCTCAACCGCGGATCACTCATGTAATAACAGCAGTGCAACCCTTCGAACAGGATCGGGTGGTCGTTCTTCAGCAGATTGGCGATTAACTCCGGTTCTTTTCGGCTGTACACATTATAGGGCAACAGGGTTATGTTGGTACGTAATCCCGTATGCCGTTTGTAATAATATACCTTTTCACACATCGCTTCCAGTTCCGGCGAATGCGGTCGTTCGTATTCGAAACAATGCAGGATGATTTTCACACCACACTGGCGCAATGCCTTCATTTTATAGTACACATCGATGATTCCCCCGTAATTGGCCGGCCAGGGAATATTGAATGCGATTATGTTCAGGTATTTCTCCATGTATGTCATTAGCTGTTCAGACGGGTAAAGATACGCATAAATTGGTCTGCTTGTCTTTTACGGGAAAAATGTTCGACAGCTTCCCTGTCTACTTCTATGTGCGTATATCCTTTTTCCTGCCAGGAAAGATAGTGTTGCAAGATGAACCGATAGGCCTCGTCTGCTGTCCGGGCTGCCAGGCCGGAACGGGTTTTGTTGATGGCCGCTTCCAGGCAACTTTCATCACTCTTTACGCAAAGCAAAGGTTTTTCGACCGCCATTGCTTCAAAGAGTTTGGTTGTCATAAAGCCTTTGGGACCGTCGGATGAAAACTTATTGGCCAGTTGCAATAAGATAGAACTGCGGTTCAGGATTCCGGGAATGTCGGAAGCCGGGACATAGTCGAGGAAATCCATATAGCGCGCGATCGGATAGGATGCTGCTGTCTGCTTTATGATTGCTGCCGATTCAGCATCGACATACCATTGTATCCGGAATTGATCCGGAGAAATGCGCTTTTCCCGGTCGAGCCGGTCGATAGCCTCAAAAAGAAGGCGCGGGTCACGGGTCGCCAAGCTGATCAGACGGCCGGTATAGGTGATGACAAAGCGGGATGTCCGGTGTTGTTCGGGGAAAAAGATTTCCGGATCGTAGCCGTTGTAAATAAGTTCTGTCTGCGGGTTATACGCCTTGATTCTTTCTACGTGCCAGGGGGAAATGGTCGTGACATGATCGGCTTTTTCCAAGGCTTCGTTCCTGTCCCGTAGCAGTTTATTACGGAAAGCAGCGGTGACCTTCTTATCCAGCCAAGGGAATGACCGGAAGTTATGGGCGATGTATTCGTTAGCGGCATATTGCTCGATGATGTCACGCAGGTCAATGACAAGCGGAAGACGATATTTTTCGGCCACCTTCCTGGCTGCCGGTAATGGGAAGGCCCGGTAAGTGCTGCATAGCACACCGTCGTAACCTCCTTCTTCCAGTAGGCGGGAAGCTGCTTTTGCCATCTTTTTGTCTTTATAATGGAAAAGGTAATCGAGAATAAGCACGAATATCCATTCCAGTTTTCGCAGGAGTCCGCTTTTCGCATGGAAAAAGTTGACGTAAGTGACCGGTATGTCGCCTTGCAGGAATGAAAAAGTCTTGTCGTCGATCTGCTCGGTGATCACGACAGGAGTCCATCCGGCCCGTTTCATATATTTGCATAAATATCCCATTCGAGGACCGAAAGCGGGGGGGAACATATCACATAATATCAGTATCTTCATGCTTTTTTCAGTTCTTCAATAATGGCGGCGAATAGCTTGCGTTGCCAGTCGACGGATACATTCGGTTTAATCCGGTCGGTAATGGAGTCGTTATGCCAGAGTAAAACCAGCTCACCGTTGCTCTCTACCACCTGTTCAGTTAGTTGCAAGGAGTAGGCCAAGGCTTCCTCATAGCCGAGATTCATGTATGCCGGTTCGTTCAGGCTACATTCCATAATTGTCAGCGGATGAAGGACGAGCGACGAGATCCGCTTGTTTTCCGGATTGATCCAGTGTACGGGGCGGCAGGTACCGAGGCGGAAACCGGCCACGTCTGGGTATCCCATTGTGAAATCGTCCGTTACCCCGGCTTTCTCTAACCAATCCATATCTTCTGGTTCGCGTGAAGCCAGGTAATGATGGCGGTTGCAGGTAACCGGCTCTCCGGTCTGTTTTTCCAACAGTTCCTTCTCTGTGGCGATAAGCGCCGGAGTCTTTCCTGCATCGTAGCTGGTGTGCAGACCGATTCGTCCGTTTTCTGTTTTACAAAGGAGCAGTAACTCTTGTAATTCTTTTGAATGCAGCTTATAATAAGGTCTGTCGTATACGGATGATCCGGCCGGTTTGATAAAGAAAAGGGATTCGCAACGCTCTTTCCCGATGGCCGCTTTCAGTGCATTTCCCTGTTCCAATAGCCAGGGAAACGTGTAGAACGGGTCTTCCCGCAGCGGACCGCAGAATATTTTCCATGCCTGTGCGAATCCGATGCCTTTGACCGTTTCCCGTATCAGATTGCGGAGGGTCCGGCAATAGAAAGGAGCGTCCACGTCATGTGTCAGCCATACTTTTTGTATCATCGGGGCCGGATCGGTTGCCGATTGCACGCGTGCCTGCCGCAACCAGCGGCGCAACAGTTTCCCGTATTCGTCAACGATCGGGCGATGGATGAATCCGGCTTTATAGGGTAAAGACTCTTTTCCGGGGAAGCGGCCGTGTATGTCCCGCACGTTCCGTTTCCGTATCTCTTCATATCGTGTCAGGAGGAAGTAGGCGCTGGCAACGATGTCGGCATGCACCACCCATGTATCGCCGTACCATTCTACTTTTGAGGAACCGAACAACAGAGGAACACCTTCAATTTCGTTTAGCGGCAGTCGGGGCATAGACTCGGCTGTCCCGTAGACTTCATCCCGGAAGAAAGGAGAGGGGACGATGACCACGCGATAGCGGGAGAATTTGTTCGGGTCCGATGTGTAGCCCACCAGGCTACTCAACGTACCGGCTTTTTCTCCCCCAATCAGGAATTTGATGATGTATGTGATAAAGTCCCTCATGATCAATTTACAGCTTATAGAAACAGGCGAACGACTTCGAACGCTTCGGCATAAGGGCAGCCGGCTTGTACGCCGCGTGCCTTAGCCAGCGAAAAGATAAACTCTTCGGAGAGATAGTCGCGTGCTCCCTGCGATTCGTATGCTTTCAATGCTTTCACTTTGGCCTGGATGTGTTCCCGGCTCAGTTCGACGAAGCATTGCGTGTTGAATGTCAGATTGTTCCAGATTAGTTCGTAGCCTAATAAGGTTGTGTTTTTGAAAGCCCGCAAGCCTTCCTGGGCGATCGTCGTATGATCCTGGTGGATGTCGTGCAGGCTCGGGATAAAGACCAGATCAAAGTTATTCGCTTTTTTGAGGCGGATCAGTTCTTCCAGTATTTCCTGTCGGGCATATCCTAACTTGCGCACTTCGTAATTGTAAATGATAAGATTTTCCGGTAATATGCCTAACAGAGCGGTCGCCTTTTTTACTTCCGTTTTCAGAACATCCTTCGGGAAACCTTCGGGCACGGACTGTTGGGCGGTAGAGAAAGCGACATAGGTGACTTTCTTTCCGAGTTCGACCAGTTTGCTTATCGTTCCTCCCAATCCTAATTCCCCGTCATCGGTGTGGGGGGCTAAGACCAGTATGTTGTTGTAGCTGTTTAACATGCTAATTCTGACTTATGAATTATGAGTTATAACTCTTTTCATTTTTAAATAGACTCTATTTAATAAACTTAGTTTTCCTTTGGTTATTGTGAAGAAAGGCGTTTGAATTGCACCAAATTCTCGGAAAAAGCGTTCGACTCCCGGTATCATGGAACCTTCAAAGTCGAATACGTCTGTAAATTGTGAGACGTAACGGATACATTCCCATAATATTAGGCTATGCGCACCGGATTCCCGTAATGCCGGATCGCCTCCGCCTGCCAGATACCAAGCCGAACTTTCCTGCCAGACGATAAAAACGGCTGCGTGCAAACGTCCCTGATCGTCGTATCCTCCCCATAAGTCTCCCTGGTTTTGTTCCCGACAGACGTTGATCAGTTTTACCAGTATTTCCGTATCTTCCTTATTCGTAGTATGCTGACGTTCGAATGTCTGTGCCTGTACTTTCAGAAATTCTTCGATGGAAATACCTCTCTTAACAGTGATATGATATTTGTCTTTTGCTTTTGTGATGTTCCGGCGGATATTGGGACTCATGTTTTCCCGGAGCGCGTCTGCATCCTGAATACCTTTCAGCAGGTATGTATAACGCGTAGTTTGTTGGTAACCCTCCCAATAGAAAGGTAGCCAATCGGTAATATTATAATGGAAGTTTTGCAGGAAATGCGGATAAGGTTTCAGGTTTTCCAGCAATTGTTTGCATAAAGCCTGCCGCCTGCCTAATGCCTTCGTGTATTTGGTGTCGTCGGATTCGGGTGCGAACCAGGGACCCATCGTTTGTGTACAGGAAGGCATCGAAATTATATTCCGTTGTGGAATGTAGAGCGGCATGGCTGCCGTGATTTTCCCTTTTTCTTCCACCAACAAGACCTCCCATCTGTCTTTGCCGCAAACCGTATCGAGCCACCAGTCACGGGAGAAGATGGGGATACTTTTCTCGATGTTGCAAAGTTGATGGTATTTGTCTTTCATTTTTAATGTATGATTTAACTGTTACTTTTGGCTTGATCCAAAAGTAACCAAAAGATCAAGGCTTAATCGTCCGGGCTACTCCGGGCAAAGGCGTTCCCGCACTCGATGCGGGATCGCAGAGGGACAGACGGTATCACAATCCTCAACAGAGCCGTCAGGCTCTACTTCCGGCCTAAGCTGGTGAGCGTTAAGCGCAGAGACCGCAGTGAGCGCCCGGAGCGTCTGCTGTTTGAGCGAAGCGAGTTTCAGACGCGACAGCGAACGAAGGGAACGGAGTAGCGAAGCAGGTTCGGCCTTGATCTTTTGGTTACTTTTCCATCAAGGGAAAAGTAACAGATAAATCCTCGTTTATCGAACTACCACAGCGGATGCTGTTGCAGATTCGGATTCTTGTCCGTTTCGTCCTGAGGCAAAGGTAATGAATAATATTTATCATCCACAGGTCTGCCCAAGCGTTCTGCCATGCAATGTTGCCGTTTCATGTCGAAGAGAGATTGTCCTTCTGCCGCGAACTCCCAGGTCCGTTCCTGTATGATTGCCTTCCGCAGGTCCGCTTGTGAGATAGAGGAAGGAATCGGATCGAGCCCGGCCCTTGCCCGTACCCGGTTGATGCCGACCAGCGCATCTCCGACACGATTCATCTCGCAATAGGCTTCAGACTGTATTAATAAAACATCAGCATAACGTATGATCTTCCTGTTGCAACCATAGTCGCCTGCGGCTGAAGACTGATTGTCGTTCGGGTCCAGATATTTGGCAAAATGACAAAGCGGGAAAGAGGGTTCCGTAACGTTGTCCGGATCGTAAACATAATGTTTCCCGGTCTTAACATCGGTGAACTCTGTGAGGAACGTGGTCGAAATACGTTTGTCCTTAACTTCGTATGTCTTATAGAATTCAGGAGTCGAGATGAAAGAAGACCATCCATCCGTTTTTTTGACATTGTAACCGCGCATACCTGTTATGGCCGGTGAATCATTTCCATTGATGTTCGTCTGGAATTCGATATCAAAGATATATTCTTTCCCGTGTTCGTTGGTTACATCGAAAATATGTCTGAAATTATCTTCCAGCCCATAGCCGAAAGCTCCTTCATTACTGATAATTTCAGTGGCTTTGGAAGCTGCCTTTTCCCAGAAACCGGCTTTGTTCCAAGGCCATCCCGCTTGTGTCAGGTAAACTTTGGACAACATGGACATTGCTGCACCTTTGGTAGCCCGTCCGGCATCTGAGTCTCCCCATTTAACCGGAAGAGCCGATTCCGCATACTGCAAATCCTCTTCGATCAAAGCCCAAACCGCATCGTCCGTGCCTTGGTTGGATGGAACTTCGTCATTCAGGTTATCTGTTTCCCGGATGACAACAATATGGTCATAGAAGCGCATCAGATCAAAATAAGCTAAGGCACGCAGGAATTTTGCCTGTCCGACAATCTGTTTCTTTGTTTCTTCTGATTTGAATGTGATGTTATTGATGTTCAGTAACAAGTTGTTTGCACGCCGAATGGCGGAATAGGAGATTTGCCAAATGTTTTTGCAAAAATCGGTGGTCGGTGTCCAAGTCAAATTGTCCATTTCTACACGCGAAGGGGCACTGGCATTGGCATAGGCCGCTTCACCGGGGAAATCGGCTCCCATCCAAATATAGCGCCTATAACTTTTTTCATCGGCAAATGTATTGTAGACAGCCGACAGCGCAGCATTTGCATCCGCTTCCGTTTTATAGAAGTTGTCAGGAGTGATAAACTCGTATGCTTCTTCATCCAGAAAACCGCAAGAGGAAGAAGACACCAGTAATGCTAATCCGATTATATATTTATATAGTTTCATATTCTGTTCGTTTTAAGTGATTAAAAACCAATGTTTACACCGAGAATGAAAGAGCGGGCAGTCGGGTAGGCATTATAGTCCACACCCATCTGGAGATTGCTTTGTCCCTGGCTGTTCACTTCCGGGTTGAAACCGGAGTATCCGGTGATCGTCAGCAAGTTCTGTGCAGTGGCATACACACGCAGTGACCGGAGGAATGAAACTTTCGGGAACGTATAACCTAATGTTACGTTCTGGACACGGAGGAACGAACCGTCTTCGATCAGGAAATCGGACTGTAGCAGATTCTGGTTGACCAGTACGTGCGCACGCGGATATTTCCCGTTCGGGTTGGTGGCAGTCCAGCGGTTCATTACTTCTGCACGTTGATTACCCCATGCACTGACGATATTGGTTTCGGCACGTAATACATTATATATATCGTTGCCGACAGAACCGTTGATATAGATAGACAGGTCAAAATTCTTATACGAGAAGTTGTTGGTCCATCCGAAGATGAAATCCGGATTCGGGTCGCCCACGATCTGGCGGTCTTCTCCGAAACTGATCTTGCCGTCACCGTCTTTGTCCACGAAACTCATATCGCCGACTTTGTCGAAGTTGGAGTCTGCAACACGTGCAGCGTCTTGCCATTCTTTTTCCGTACGCATCACACCGTTTGTCTTCAGCAAGTTCCATACACCGACGGGTAATCCGGGTTCAAGCCAGCTGCCGTTGACTTTCAGGTGGCCGGAGATCGTACCCTGCTGAGTCGGGATATACCCCGGAATTTCCAGCACTTTATTCTTATTGGTAGACCAGTTGATCATCGTATTCCATTTGAATTGCCCGGTCAACACGTCTGCGGACACACTTAGCTCGAGACCTTTATTCTGCAAACTGCCGATATTCTTCAGAACAGAACCGAAACCGGTCGTCAGCGGAACGGAGATATTCCACAACAGGTCGGTTGTCTTTTTGTAATAATAGTCAGCCGTGAAGTTCAGCCGGTTATTGAATACGCCAAAGTCGACACCGATGTCAGTGATGGCTGTCGTTTCCCATTTCAGGTCCGGGTTCGGCATGTTGCCTGCACCGATACCGACACTGGTCACGCCTCCGATCGGATACACATACGTGTTCATCTTCTCCTGCGAAGAGTAGCTGGAGATGTTCTGGTTACCGGTTACACCCCAACTTCCTCTGATCTTCAGGTTACTGATCCAGTTGACGTCTTTCATAAACTTTTCCTGATTGATACGCCAGGCTGCTGCGAATGAGGGGAAGAATGCCCATTTGTTGTTCGTCCCGAATTTGGAACTGCCGTCAGCACGTCCTGTCACGGTGAAAAGGTATTTATCCATCAATACATAGTTGATACGTCCGAAGCCGGACAACAGCGTGCTTTTGCTCCTTCCCGTGTTCGGTTTGTCCCATTGCGCGCCGGCATCCAGGTTGTTGTATCCATATACGTCGCTGATGAAATCGCGGGCAGTCATGGAGCTGGTCTTATTTTCTTCATACAGCAGGGAAGAACCGATCATCACGTTCAGTGAATGCACTCCGATTTTCTTGATATACGTCAGGATGTTTTCGTTGGAGTAAGAACTGCTGCGGCGGTTCTGCTGCTGTGCGATACCGTTGGCATTGTAGCCGGTATTCGTCTCCTTCGGTTCGTACACTTCACGCAGGGCGCTCGACATGTCGGCACCTCCGCTGACTTTCAGAGTCAGTCCGTCGATGATATGGAATGTCAGGTCTGCAGAGGCCAGTATACGGTCGATTGTCCCTTTATCCTGAAGGTATTCGACATACGGTATCGGGTTGGGTACGGCAGAAGAACCGGACAGATAGTTCATGCGGATAAAATCGCCTGTTTCCGGATCTCTGACCGGAACAGTCGGAGGTAATACCAAAGCGGCATTGATAACAGACGTGTTTCCGCCTCCGTCACCATTCTCGCGGCCGATATTGGCAAATACGCGGCTGATTGTGAAGCTGGTGGACAGGTCTACAATTTTGGATATCTTGGTATCGATGTTGTTACGCAGAGATACGCGGTTGAAGTCCTGGTTCTTCACGACACCGTCCTGTGAAAAATAGCTGGCGACAACGGAGAACTTTGTGTTTTCACTGCCTCCGTTAACCGAGACGTTATGGCTGTGCATCGGGGCCGAACGGAAGATCAGATCCTGATAGTTGGTCCCTTCTCCCAACTGGTCGACTGCGGGATAAAGCGGATTGGGCGAAGCGCTCGGATAATAGATCGGACGGCCGTCGGTTAGGGCACCTTCGTTTGCCATTTCCGCCCATTCGGTAGCGTTCATCATATCCAGCTTTTTGGCGACATGCTGGAAGCCGACATATCCGTCATAGGTAACTGTCGTTTTTCCTGTTTTACCCCTTTTGGTTGTAATCAGGATTACACCGTTCGCACCACGGGAGCCGTAGATAGAAGTGGCAGAGGCGTCTTTCAGGATTTCCATGCTTTCGATATCGCCCGGGTTTAAGGTTGCCAGCGGGTTTTGTCCGGCACCTGAACCACCGGCCGAACCACCGGCCGTCACGGGATAACCGTCGATGACATAAAGCGGCTGGTTACCGGAAGTCAGTGAGTTTCCACCACGAATACGGATGTCGACAACGCCGCCCGGAGAACCGGAAGTCGCCATAACCTGTACACCTGCAACCTTACCCTGCAAGCCCTGGTCGAAAGAAGAAATGGCCTGTTTCTGGATCACGTCCGATTTAACGGAACCGACAGAGCCTGTCAGGTCGCTTTTCCGCATGACGCCGTATCCGACGACAACCACTTCATCCAATGCTTTTGTGTCTTCTGCCAGCTTGATTGTCAGCGATGCTTTGTTCCCTACCGGGACTTCCTGCGTGTTGAAGCCGATATAGGAAATTTGCAGTATGGCTTTCGGAGTAACGGTTAAGGTAAACCTGCCGTTCATGTCAGTGATTGTTCCGTTGGTCGTACCTTTTTCAATGATATTGGCACCGATGACCGGTTCGCCGGTGGCATCCTTTACAATTCCGGTGATGGTTTGTCCTTTTTGTTGTAAACTAACCGGAACTGCGGCTTTTTCATCTTTAGAGATGATAATCTGCCGGTCGGAGATGTAGTAATGTGTGTTGGTTCCTTCAAATATCTGATCGAGGATTTTGGATACCTGTTCTTTTTCCGCTTTGACGGATACCTTCCGGTTCAGGTCGACCGAGTTATCCATATAGAAAAAGATATATTCGCTCTCTTTCTCGATCTTATTCAATACTTCTTTCACCGTGAGGTTATTCGATTCGATGGTGAAGAATGTTTCCTGCGAGTATGTTTCCGTCGCCAGACAGATATTCACACTCATCCATAAAAACAGCAGGCAAATACTAAACCTTGTGTTATTTTTCATGTTGATTGTAGTGATTTAAGTTGGTAATGATTTTTTTGACTTCTCATCCTGAAAGAAGGATGTGGCAATCCCTCTTGTGTTGTTGCGATTTAAGGACCCATAATGTTTCGTTTTTTAATGTTTGACTTTTATTAGCACACTCTCATATTTGTTGTCGATTTCAATAGGAGCCGCTTTCTGCAAAGCGTTCATGACCTCTCCAAAACTCTCTTTCAGATCCAGTTTACCGCTGCAACTCAACTCGTCGGCCGGTTTTTCGCAATAGATGTTGACTCCGTAATAGCGGGATAGCTTTTTCACTATTTCTTTAAGCGGTTGCCGGTGGAACTGGTAATATCCGTCTTTCCATGCGACATAGTCGTCGGTGTTGACTGTGACGATCCGGCCTTTATGCATACCACTGTCGTAGTCGAACATTTCATTGGGAGACAGAATGTTCTTGCATTTGCCACCGAGGTTGACTTCTACCTTTCCGCTAACCAGGATGACCCGCATGTTGGCTTCGTTCTCATAGGCCGCTACGTTGAACTGGGTACCTAATACTTTGATATCCATCTGGTGCGTTTTGACGATAAAAGGTTTTTGTTCGTCGCGGCTGACGTCCAGGTATATTTCTCCATCTACGAATATTTCTCTTTTCTCTTTTGTGAATTTTACCGGATAAACGACTTTAGAACCGGAGTTCACCCATATTTTAGTGCCGTCGGCAAATGTAATGGACGAGCGTCTGCCGATGGGGACGATCAGTTGGTTGAACTCCTGCTCTTGGTTTCGATCTTTTTTTTGCGTAAGATCAACCTGTTTGGAATTGACATTTACATGTCCCTCTTTTTTATATTCAAGTTGAGTCTCTGTTCCGTCTATTGCCAGTTTTTCATTGTTGGAAAGAACCAATTGCACTTTTTGGCTTGCACTGTCCGGCGCAGGATTGGATTGAATGATTGCCAGATAGTCCGTGTCGGTTTTCTCCGGTCGTTGAACAACCTGTTTCCCGACAGCCAGCAACAGGAGGAGGGCAGCTGCCGAGCTGATTGCGATCCGGATAAATCGTCTTTGTTTTTTCTTTTTATCCGTTTCCGAATTCTTTTTTGCTATGCGTTCCCATAACGCATATTCTTCATTGTCGGACAATGAAGAATATGCTGTATTATTGTATGTAAAAAGAGACGGGCATTTTGTATTTCTTCGGACAAAGCTGTATCCTTTTCCTGGAGTTTGTACCAGAAATCCCGGCTTTCTTTTGTGGGATGTAGTTCCGACTGTATGAAAAAGTCGTCATTCAACAGTTGGTCTGCCGTATATTTCAAATAGTTTTTATCCATTTTCATTCCCTGTTCTTTAGAAAGGACAAAGTCGTTTCTTCTTTATACTCACCGGAAGTGAATTTTTTTAAATTTTTCTTAGTGCAACGAAACGGATAAAAGGAGCAAGAATACATCTATTGATCCGTACATATCCCGGACTTTCTTCAGTGAACGCTGGATCAGGTTCTGTGCAGACTGGTAGTTCATGTCCATCATGATGCAGATTTCTTCAAAACTAAGCTCTTGGATGTAGCGATAATAAATGATTTCCTTTTGGCGGGGAGTCAGTATATTGAGGATTTCCTGTATCTTTTTCTGTTGGCATGCATATTGCTCATTATCCAGATATTGCTCTTCGACTGTCAGGTCCAGGGTGAATGAAACCGCTTCATTATCGTAGGGTGTATAGCGATCTTCTTTGTACAGCGCGTTGATCAAACTGTTCTTCATGGATACAAGCAGGTATACTTTTACATTTTGGGGCGTAATCAGTTGTTTTCTGTTTTTGTACAATCCGGTGAAGACATCCTGGATGCAATCTTTGATCAACTCCGTGTCGGAAGTAAAACGACGCCCGTATCGGAACAACATTTGTATGTGGACTTTATATATCCAGCTATAAGCATCGTTATCGCCCGCCAGGAACTGGTTCCATTTTATTTTGCTCTCGTCTTCCCGCATATTATTGCTGTATCGTTGCAAATATAGGCTTTTTATCCTAAAATATATGGAATGTATTTAAAAATACCCGGTATGTATTTGAATTTTCCCCGGTACCTAATTCGATGTTGATAACCGTCGGCCGTATGGCCGATAATCGTCAGCCGTACGGTTGATAACTGTCGGCCATACGGCTGATAATTATCAGCCAATAAACTGTTCGGCATGAATATACAAAATAAAGCCGTTCATTGTATTGATTGTGCGTGATTTATTTCTTTTTCTGACGCTGTGATTTTTTTTTTCATTTTCAACTAGGGATACCGGTTTGTGAACTGTTAGTATTATGTAAGCGTAAACAAAAAGTTATAAAATGAACCGGGAAGTGCTATATAAATTCTTTGAAGGAACGGCTTCTTATGAAGAGGAAGTCCAGATCCGGCAATGGATGGAATATTCTCCGGAAAACAGACGGGAGTTTCTGAAAGAGAGAAAGTTATTTGATTCGATGTTGCTTCTTGGAGATGAAAAAGCGATTGAAAAAACGAATCGTGAAAAATCAGGACGCAATGGTTCTCTCGGAACTGAGATATTGAAAATAGCAGCGGTTGTTGCTGTGACATTGGGGCTTAGTTTCTTGTATCAGTTTGTTGCGGATAAGGAGCAAACGATACCGATGCAATCCATCTATGTTCCTTCCGGACAGCGGGTTAACCTGACGTTATCGGACGGTACGAATGTATGGTTGAATGCCCGTACGAGAATTCTTTATCCGGCAGTGTTCGATAAATCCGTACGCCAGGTGACGGTGGACGGGGAAGCCTACTTTGATGTTGCAAAGGATAAGCAGAGGCCATTTATCGTAGAGACGAACAAATGTAAAATGGAAGTGCTGGGCACTAAATTTAATGTAGAAGGATATTCCGATAAGGACGATTTCGAAGTCACCCTGATGGAAGGACGCGTCAAAGTCGCATCCAAACAAGGAATAGGAGATACTTTGATCCTGACTCCGGACAGTAAGGCCTGCCTTGAGAAAGACGGCCGGTTGACTGTGGTCCGGGTGGATGATTATAACCCGTATCGTTGGAAAGAGGGGTTGATTTGTTTCAGGACCGAATCATTCCTGTCCATTATGAATGATTTGGAGAAATATTTCGGAGTCAGCATAGTAGTCGAGAATAAAGCAGTATTGAAGTATAATTTCACAGGAAAGTTCCGGCAGGCAGACGGTATCGATTATGCATTAAGGGTTTTGCAGAAAGACATCCGTTTCCGATACGAGCGAGACGATGAAAATCAGATTATTTATATCAGATAAACACAAACAGGTAATATAAAGACAAAAATAAAAAACACAATATTAGTATTAACCTTATAAATTCAGGAGACATGAAAACAGACAATAGCTAACAAAAAAATGCCGGCAAGCGCTGGGGGGCATTTACCGGCATTCAAATCAACACAATTTTTTTAATTCATTGTATTAACTTCAAATCAGTTACAAAGGTATGAAAAAAAACTTTTTGTCGGGTGGATATTATCCGAAAACCCCGTCAGGTAAAAAAATCTTGAGAACTATGCGAATCTCCACATTCCTTTTGGGAGCCTGCGTGTTCTGTTCGTATGCTGAAAATTCGCACTCGCAGAATGCACGGGTCAGTATCAACAAAAGCAATACTCAATTGGAAGAAATTCTGAATGAGATTGAAAGTCAGACGGATTATCTGTTTATTTACAATAATCAGGTCAATGTTAACCGCAGGGTTTCGGTCAAGGCTAAAACGAAACCTGTATCCGAAGTGCTAAATAACCTGTTTAAAAATGCCGGTATCGAATATGAGATGGAAGGCACCCACATTGTATTATCTGCAAAGAATAGAGATGCGGTGGCTTCCGTACAGCAACAGACTCATACCGTAACCGGCCGCATCGTCGATAATAACGGCGAGGCTATTATCGGGGCGAATGTAGTTGTGAAAGGGACTACGAACGGAACTGTTACCGATATCGACGGTAATTTCTCTCTTGAAGCCGATCCTAAATCAGTATTGAACATTTCTTACATCGGTTATCTGTCGAAGGAAATCGTAGTCGGAAACCAGAAAACAATCAATGTTGTCTTATTGGAAGATACGAAAACGTTGGACGAAGTGGTGGTTATCGGTTACGGTACGCAGAAGAAAGCGGATTTGACAGGTTCGGTTGCGAATGTGAGTACGGAAAAGCTGAATACACAGAGTAACACGACTATCGGCCAGGCTCTGCAAGGTAAGATTGCCGGTGTCGATATCGTTTCACAAGGTGGTGCGCCGGGCGGAAGTACCCGTGTCATGGTACGTGGTATCGGTACGTTGAATAATTCTTCTCCTTTGTATATCGTGGACGGTATGTATATGAGCGGAATCGACCATATCAACCCGAACGATATTGCCAGCATCGACGTGTTGAAGGATGCTTCTTCGGCAGCGATCTACGGTTCACGTGCAGCCAATGGTGTTGTGATCGTCACGACAAAAGAGGGTAGCAATACGGAAGGGAAACCAATTATTGACCTGTCGGCCAATGTCGGTGTCAGCTCTCCGACCAAATATCTGGACTTGTTGGATGCTGCCGGATGGGCGGAAGTGACGACGGTTTCCAGAAAGGCAGCCGGAATGAATCCGCTCGATATGGCAATGGATCTGGCTTCCAAGCCGGACAATGACTGGCAAAGCCTGATGTTCAGCCCGGCTTTGATGCAGAACTACAACCTGTCTGTAAAAGGGGGTGGCAAATATTCTACCTATTATAATAGTGTGGGGTATACGAACCAGGACGGTGTGATGAAAGGAACGAACTATCAGCGCTATACGTTGCAGAGCAAGCAGGATTTCAAGAAAGGTATTTTCCAGGCAGGGACGAACATCGTTCTGACTTATAACCAGGATAAACCTCTGCTTTCTGAAATCCGTGGCGGCTACGTAGGCCATACGATACAGGCTATTCCGACTTTGGAAAAGTATGACGCGAACCAGACTGGCGGTTATGGCGCCTTGTATGGTGACGTTGTAAACCTGTACAACCCGCTGGGTATGGTGGATGACAACCTGATGAACCGTTACAGCGACAATGTGAAGATTTTTGCCAACGCTTACGTTTCTGTCGAGTTTATGAAAGGTTTGAAATATAAATTGAACCTGACTCCGGACTTCCAGTTCTATCGCTATAACAGCTATTTAGGATTGTATGATTACGGGTTGAATAAGAATGATATCACACAGGTAACGGAACAACAGACCCGGACGCGTAATGTCTTGGTCGAGAACTTGCTGACTTTCGACCGTACTTTCGGCGATCATAAGATTTCCGTACTTGCCGGTTATACCTATCAGGATTCCCGTTATCGCTATATGCAGGGATCAGGCCAGGGAATGCCGACCGGCATTAAGGAAATAGATGCGGCTGCACAGGGTTTGGCTGTAAGTGGAAATTCAACCCGCAGTGTGTTGACCTCTATCCTGGGCCGTGCCTTCTATTCGTACAAGAACCGTTATTTATTGACTGCGACCATTCGTCGTGACGGTTCTTCCAAGTTCGGTTCTAACAACCGTTATGGTAATTTCCCGTCGTTCTCGGCCGGTTGGAATGTGGCAGAAGAAGAGTTCGTGAAGAACAACATCCCTTGGTTGGAACAGTTGAAATTGAGAGGCGGTTATGGTGTGCTTGGTAACCAGGAGATTAATAATTACCAGTATGTATCTGTCGTGAACACCGGCATCAACTATCCGGATGGCAATGGCGGATTAATTCAAGGCGCTTTCCCGAAGGAGTTCGCAAATCCGGATATCAAATGGGAGGAAACTGCGATGACAAATGTCGGTATCGATGTCATGGCTTTGCGTAACCGTTTGACATTGACTGCCGACTGGTATGTGAAGAATACGAAGGACATCCTGCTGAATGTGCCTATCCCCATCTCGTCCGGTGGTGCGAACGACCCGATCCAGAATGCAGGTAAGATCCGTAATCAGGGTTTTGAATTTAACCTCGGATGGAACGAATCTCTGAACAAGGACCTCTCTTACGGCGTCAGCTTCTTGGGAACCTATAACAAGAACGAAGTGATTGCTTTGGGTGAAGGGATGCAGCCGATCGAGAGAGGTACGATTCATGGCGGTACGTATACAACCCGGACACTGGCAGGTTATCCTATCGGCGGTTTCTGGTTGATCCCCACTGATGGCTATTTCAACAGCGCAGAGGAAGTACAGGCCCATCAGAAAGACGGTGTTCTGATTCAGCCGAGTGCCAAACCGGGTGATATCCGTTTCAAGGATACGAACAACGACGGTACGATTAATGACGACGACCGTGTGTATAGTGGTAGCCCGTTCCCGAAATTCACCTATTCTATCAATGGTAATGTCACTTACAAGAATGTCGATTTTTCCATCGGATTCCAGGGAGTAACCGGAAATAAGATTTATAATGCGACACGTTTGGAATTGACGGATGTAACCCGCGGTACGAATTATCTGGCAAGTACATTGGATTACTGGACACCTGAAAA
This sequence comes from uncultured Parabacteroides sp., assembly GCA_900552465.1. GTDB lineage: Bacteria > Bacteroidota > Bacteroidia > Bacteroidales > Tannerellaceae > Parabacteroides. The sequence goes on from URZO01000014.1 coordinate 44,906, forward strand.
TCATAATGCATCCCAGCCACGTCTGATCTGGACCGATCCGAACCGGAATGCCCGTTCGGAATCCGACCGTTATCTGGAAAGCGGATCTTATTTCCGTCTGAGAAACCTGCAGGTGGGCTACACATTGCCTAATGTATGGTTCCACGGACTGATACAGAAAGCCCGTGTTTATGTCAATGCGGAAAACCTCTTTACGATTTCGTCTTATTCGGGATATACTCCGGACGTAAACTCTTCGGATGTTTATTCCCGTGGTTTCGATGAATTTATATATCCTTCTAACCGCACATTTATGTTGGGCCTGAACGTAACATTTTAAATAAAGTAATTATATGAAACGAATATATCTATATTTTATATCCTGTGCAGCGGCTGTTATCGGCTTGTGCACATCATGTGACGCCCAGTTGGAACAGATCAATCCGAACAAGGCGACGGAAGATACTTTCTGGCAGAACGAAGCTGATTTCGAACTGGCTTTGACATCCTGCTACACTCCTTTGAAGAATGCCTTGAACGGCGGATATTATGGAACCCGTGGCGTGATGATGCGTATCGCACGTGCCGATGAAGTCGAATTCAGAAATGATATCAGTGAAGTTTTCCAGGCCTGCTATTTTACCAATACGAATGGTAATACTCTGTCTCAGGGTATGTTCTACCAGTTCTATAATGCGTTGTACAGAACAAATTCGATAATGCAGAAACTGGATGAAAAGGGTACGGAGTTCTCGGCGGACTTTGTAAACAAGGTAAAGGCTGAATGTTTGTTTATCCGTGGATTTTATCTGTTCCAGTTAGGCAAAGAGTTTAAAGATGTCCCTTTGCGTCTGACGGCATCGCAGTCTCCGTCCACTTTCCCGTTGGCAAAATCGACACAGGCTGAAATCTGGGCACAGGCCGAGCAGGATTTGACTACGGCTGCGTCTCTACTGCCGGTTGAGAATAGTGTTATCGGGAAACCGACTAAAGGCGCTGCTTTTGCTGTTTTAGGCAAACTGTATGTATATGAGGAAGAGTTTGATAAAGCAATCGATGTATTGGAGCCTCTGACACAAGCCCCTTATACCTATCGTCTGGTCGAAGACTTTTCCTGGAACTTCGATGAAGCGCACGAGAATAACGCTGAAAGTATTTTCGAGTTGTTGATGGAACCGGTCGGAGGTACCGACATCTGGGGAGATGGAGAGAATATCAACTCGACCCAGACGAACACCCGTCCGAAAGAATATGCAGCACCGGAAGCCAGCGGTTGGTATGAAGCAAATCCTACTCAGCAGATGATGAATATCTTCTTGCAGGAAAAAGACAAGGACGGTAACTCCGACTATCGCGCCCGTTCGTCCGTTGCCTGGGATTATGACGGCTGTATGTATTATATGCAACCGTTCCGCGAGATCTTTAAAACAGAGGATCGATGGAGCACATACTGGATACTGAAATATCAGAATTGGAATACGGCAACATCGGAAGCCGATCCTCCTATGTCATGTATCAACGAACGTGCGGTGCGTTATGCCGATGTTGTCTTGTTGCTTGCCGAATCCTATCTGCGCAGTTCCGGCAGACAGGATCTGACAAAGGCTATCGGCTATCTGAATCAGATCCGCGAACGTGCCAACCTGAATCCGTACAGCGGGGCGCAGACCTCGGAAGCTATTTTCAGCGATCTGGAACACCAGCGCGCAATCGAATTCTTTGTGGAAGGAGAACGTTTCTACGACCTGCGCCGTTGGGGATTGCTGGAAGAACGTATGCAGACTTGTAATGAAAATCGTTATAATCAGCTTATAACCGGAAAGGTAGGCGATACGAACCGTTATTATTATTATCCGATACCTGCAAAGGAAATATCTGCGAATCCGTTGTGTACACCGAATGAAGGTTGGTAATTAAAGGCTTTTTTTAATAGGTATTATTCTATATGGGCCGGCTGTAATGGTGTAAGACGTGTTATGGCCGGCCCTTTTCTTCTTTATTTATTAGGTCTTCTTTGGGGGACGGTGTATCTTTGGGAAAAATAATTATACCATGAAAATACAGATCTTCGTAATCAGTTTGTTGCTCGTTACCGGCAATTTGTTCGCCCGTGAACTGGATAAAGTGTTTCAGTTGATCCCTCAGCCTCAGTCTATCGAGGTGCAGGTAGGAAAAGGGTTTATGTATAATGACCTTACGTTCGTTTCAGCTGTGGCCGGAACACCGGTTCCTGTGTTGGGGGCATTGACAGACATCCTGCCTCGTAGCGAACGTCCGGGTAAAGGATTGTTCCTGCAACTTGCCGGAGAGGATGTCCCTGATTCGCCAGAAGGATATATCCTGGTGGTGAACAGTAAAGGGGTGACCGTTACAGCCCGTACGGAAGCCGGACTTTTTTATGGTTGCCAGACATTGGAACAGCTGTTGGAAGATAGCCGCGATTTCGGGAAAGAGATTCCGCAGATGAAGATAACCGATTATCCGGCGGTGGCTTACCGGGCGATCCATTTGGATACGAAACATCATCTGGACCGGATGGAATATTACTATCGGATGGTCGACAAACTGGCCCGCTATAAAGTGAATGCCATCATCTGGGAGCTGGAAGACAAGCTGCGTTTTACCCGCCGCCCGGAGATCGGGGCCGGCAATGCGATCAGCAAGCAGGAGATGCAGGCTTTGTGTCGCTATGCCAAAGAACGGAATGTGGAAATCAGCCCGTTGGTGCAAGGGCTCGGTCATGCAGGCTTTATCCTGAAACACCATTGGGAACTGCGTGAGAATCCGGCAAGCGATTGGGAGTTCTGCCCCTCTGATCCGCGTACGTATGAAGTTCAGTTCGACTTATATCTGGATGCACTCGAGGCGATGCCGTATGGAAAGTATCTGCATGTCGGAGGCGACGAGATCACGGCGATCGGTATCGACGAGCGGTGCAAGGCTACCGGTAAATCGGCTTTCGAGTTACAGATGGTCTGGTTGAAGAAGGTCTGTCAGTTTGCGACCGATCACGGGCGTATCCCTATCTTTTGGGATGATATGCCGTTGAAGTATGCCGGAATCTGGGAGCTTGCTTTGAGCGATAAGAGTGAGGAGGAGGTTGCGAAAGTCTGGAATACGGATAAGTTGGACCAGGCGATCGATCTTTTCCCGAAAGAATGTGTATATATGCGCTGGAAATATGAAGATGCGACTACGCCGGCTCATCGGCGCCTGCTGAAGTGGTACCATGATAAAGGTCTGAAAGTAATGGGAGCAACGGCCGCCTCTGCCGGCGATTCTCCTTTTCTGCCACGCCGGAATACCCGTACGGAATATGTGAAAGGGTTCAGCCAGTTGGTTGCCGACAATCATCTGGAAGGGATTCTGGCTACAGCCTGGGATGACGGTTCGCCGCATTTGGAAACGGTTTGGAGAGGATTCATCGCGCAAGGCGAGTTTGGCTGGAATCCGTCGGCCCGCGATATCGAGACATTCAAAAGGGTTCATGCACAGCGCGAGTATGGTTTCCGTCCGGAGGACGACCGGATGCAGTTCCTGGACGAACTGGAAAAGGCGATCTTCTTTTTCGACGGGGCGCTGGTTATTTCCGGTCACCGGAATCCGGCGTGGGGAACATCCGACTTTACGTTGATCGATTTGCCGGACAAGAATAATCCGGGAGCGTGGAGCGGGAAGTATGAAGAAAAAATCAGACAGGCGAAAGAAGAAGCCGTCCGGTATGAGAAAATCAGTGCGGGAATCCGGACGGCGGGGGCCGGGGCTTTGCGGAACCGTTATACTTTGCAGGTCTATGAGCAGACGAATAACCTGCAAAACTATCCGGTACGCCTGATCCTGGCATTGAACGCCTTTGATACGGCAAAGGACGATGCAGCCCGGAAAGACGCGTTGGCCAAGGTGTCGGAAGTATGTGATTATTTCGATGTCATGCGTGCCCATCTCGAATCGGTCTATTCCGAAACCCGTTTCATGGAGCAACCCGAAGGATTCATCTCCGATTTGAACCATCACAACCATTTGGCTGCCAAGACTAACAGCAGCGATTGGTGGTATTATTACGAGATCCCGATGGTGAAGAAGGTTCGGGCCTGGATGAAATAAAACAAGTTGAATTATAAATAGTTAAAGTAAACACCATGAAGAAATTAATCTGTTATATAGTATTGTTGTTGGCGAGCATGCCCTTGTGGGCGGCCCATCAACCCGAGTTCTCGACCGCCGGCTTTTTCCGGTTAGACAATAGTGGGAGGGAGGTTTATTCCATGAATCCGGCCTGGCGTTTCCATAAAGGAGCGGCAGACGGTGCGGATGCAAAAGACTTTAATGATCAGGACTGGGCTGTCGTTTCCCTGCCAAACGGTATCGAATACCTGCCGACGGAGGCAAGCGGTTGCATCAATTATCAGGGTGAAGTCTGGTACCGGAAGCACTTTACACCCGACACATCGTTGAAGGGCAAGAAACTTTTCCTGCATTTCGAGGCGATCATGGGAAAAAGTAAAGTATTCGTGAACGGAAAACAGCTGACAGAACACTTCGGCGGCTATCTGCCCGTTGTGTTGGATGTGACGGATGCGCTGGACTGGAACGGCGATAACGTAATTGCCGTCTGGGCCGATAACAGCGACGATCCTTCCTATCCTCCCGGAAAGGCGCAGGATGTGCTGGACTATACGTACTTTGGCGGCATTTACCGGGATTGCTGGCTGATCGCCCATAACAACGTGTTCATCACCGACCCCAATTATGAGAATGAGGTGGCCGGAGGCGGCTTGTTCGTCGCTTTCGGGAAAGTCTCGGATGCTTTGGCGGAGGTGCAGTTGAAGATACAGGTGCGCAATGCCACGAAGAAATCTTTCACCGGTGCGGTGGAGTACACCTTGTTGCAGCCCGACGGTACGGAGGTCGCCCGCCTGAACGATAAGATACAGGTAAAGGCCGGCAAGGCAACGACTTCTTCCGATAAAATGACGGTGAAGCAACCGATGCTCTGGACGCCCTCGACACCTACGCTGTATAATCTCTTAGTGCGGGTACTGGATAAAGACGGGAATGTGGTGGACGGTTACCGCCGCCGTGTCGGGATCCGCAGTATCGAGTTTAAGGGGAAAGATGGCTTCTGGCTGAACGGGAAACCGTATGGAAAGCCGTTAATCGGAGCGAACCGGCATCAGGATTTCGCAGTAGTCGGCAATGCTGTCGCCAACAGTATCCATTGGCGGGATGCCAAGAAGCTGAAAGAGGCCGGGATGGAAATCATCCGTAACGCCCACTGTCCGCAAGATCCGGCTTTCATGGATGCCTGCGACGAGTTGGGATTGTTTGTCATCGTCAATACGCCCGGCTGGCAGTTCTGGAACGATGCGCCTGAGTTTGCCCAGCGTGTATACAGCGATATCCGCAATGTCGTACGCCGTGACCGCAACCATCCTTGTGTCTGGCTGTGGGAACCGATCCTGAACGAAACCTGGTATCCGGCAGATTTTGCCAAGAACACCCGTGACATCGTGGATGCCGAATATCCATATCCGTATTGTTATAGCGGAAGCGATAGCGAAGCGCGTGGGCATGAGAACTTCCCGGTCCACTTTGCCCATCCCGCCAATATGCAGGATGCTTCGAAAGAGATCGATCCGACAAAGACCTACTTTACCCGTGAATGGGGAGATAACGTGGACGATTGGAGTTCACACAATTCCCCCAGCCGTGTAGCCCGCAACTGGGGCGAACAGCCGATGCGCGTACAAGCCGAACATTATGCCTCGCCATCCTATCCGGTGACCAGCTACGATGTCCTGTATCGACAGCAGCCGCAGCATGTCGGAGGCTGTCTCTGGCATTCGTTCGATCATCAGCGTGGTTACCATCCCGACCCGTTCTACGGAGGTTTGATGGATGTGTTCCGCCAGCCGAAGTATTCCTACTATATGTTTATGGCGCAGCGTCCGGCTGTGAAGAACGACCAGCTTGCCGGAAGCGGTCCGATGGTCTATATCGCACATGAGATGACGCCGTTCTCCGGTAAGGATGTGACGGTTTATTCCAACTGCGATGAGGTGCGGCTCACGTTCAATAAAGGCGGAAAGACCTATACGTATAAAAAGGACAAGAACCGTCCCGGAATGCCGTCTCCGGTCATTACTTTCCCCGGTGTTTATGACTTCATGGTAGACAAGGCTCTCTCCAGAGAGAGAAAGCAGGACGATGTTTATCTGCTCGCCGAAGGCCTGATAGATGGAAAAGTCGTGGCTACGCATAAGGTTGTTCCTGCCCGTCGTCCGGAAAAAATCCTGTTATGGGTAGACAACGAAGGGACAGCCCTGAAAGCCGATGGCTCTGACTTCGTCACGGTAGTGGCTGCCGTTGCGGATAAGCAGGGAAACATCAAGCGTTTGAACAATTATAATATCCGTTTCTCTATTGAAGGGGAAGGACGTATCTTGGGCGGTCCGGATGTCTTGGCTAATCCGGCTCCTGTCAAATGGGGAACGGCCCCTATCCTGGTTCAGTCTACTTTGAAGCCCGGTAAGATACGGATCACCGCCAGTGTCCTGTTCGAGGGTTCACAGATGCCGGTAAGCGGCGAACTGGTGCTTGAATCGAAACCGGCCGCATTCCCGCTGGTCTATAACGCCGCCGACGCATCCCGTATCCCGATGAGCAGTGTCTCCACCGGACAATCGACCGCATCAAAAACTGATGCCGAGCGCGAAGTGGAACGCCTGCGCAAGGAACTGAACACCTTAAAGTTGAAGGAGGTGGAGCGGCAACAGTCGGATTTTGGAGAAAAGGAATAATGGCGCAAATATGAATATCCGACAGCTCGGTTATATTCGTGAAACATAGCACGCAGAGGACGTATCTTTTTTTATTTTGTCATCTGTGTGCTGTGTATTGAAAAATATTACCTTTGTGAAAATTGATATTTGTATGAGGTATCTTTTGATTATATGGATGATGGCATTTTTGTGTGGCTGTGCCGGTAAGGGCACAGATAACGAAGTCTTGCAAATTGACCTCAATGCGGAACATTCATCCATTCGATTAAATTTAAAGGATATTGCAGATGTTACATATATAAAACTTGCAAGCAATACTGATTTTTTAGTTAGATCAAGAGCTTTGGTATGCAATGAAAATTATATACTGACCAAAGGGGGTGAAACCGGTGAGATCCTGATGTTTGATAGAGAAGGACAGCCAGTCCGTAAGTTTTCTCATTATGGGAATGGCCCTCATGAATATAATTATATCACCAATTTGCGTGTAGATGAAAAGAGAGGGGAGATCTATGTCCATGATGTATTTTCCCGGAAGATCGTTGTTTATGATCTGAATGGCGAATATATCAGGGAATTTGCTTCTGGGGATGCGCGTTTCATTTACAATTTTAATGATGATGCTTTTCTCGTTTACAATACGGAAACGAATCGGGTAAACTCTGATCTGAAACCTTATTTCTCGATTCTGGCTAAGAATGACGGGGAAATCCAGAAGAAAATAGATATTCCTTTTTCTTCTGGTAAGAAATATGATTTGACGGTGACTAAAGAAGGTGATGGCGGTCATTTTTCATATACAGCCATGCATCTTCCTGTTGTAAGAAACTCGGAAGGTTATATTTTGAACGAACTTTCGTCGGATACTATCTATCAGTATTCATACGATGGGGTTTTGACTCCGGTTATGTTGAGAACACCTGCAATTAGCTCCATGAGTGCCCCTGTTTTTTTGCAGTATGGAATTGAAACAAGTAAATATGTGTTCTTGACGCGGATTTCCGTAGATGAAAGCAATGAACGGGATATGTTTCCTGAAATCAACTGGGTTTACAACAAAGAAAATGGAGATATAAATGAGTATGAGATAAGGAATGATGATTATCCGGATGCAAAAATCGTTTTGAGCTCTCATCTTGTGAATTGTGATATGCAATCCGGTTATGGCATATCCCGGTTTAATGCCGACGAATTATTAGAGGCTTATCAGGAAGGGAAATTGTATGGAGAATTAAAAGATTTGGCATCCTCTTTAAAAGACGAAGATAATGATGTCCTGATATTGTATAAATTCAAATAATGGCGTAATGAAACAAGGATTATTTGCATTAGGGCTGTCAATCGCCCTGTCGCTAATGGCGGGTTGCCAGCCACGGAAAAGCGGGTGGAAGTTGGTATGGGAGGAGAACTTCGACCAGACGGAGCATTTCGATGAGGCTTCGTGGAGTAAGATTCCACGCGGGACATCGGATTGGAATAACTATATGTCCGACTTCGATTCTTGTTATGGGATGCGCGACGGTAACCTGGTCTTGCGTGGATTAGTTAATTACAGTCTGCCGGCGGATACGGCTCCTTTTATCACTGGTGGTGTTTATTCAAGAGGAAAAGTCGGCTTTTCCGACGGACGCCTGGATATCCGTGCAAAGCTCTACGGGGCAATCGGAGCCTGGCCGGCGTTCTGGCTGCTGCCGGAAAACGAAGGCTGGCCGGAAGGCGGAGAGATTGATATCATGGAGCGTTTGAATAATGATACCATCGCTTATCAGACCGTTCATTCTGCCTATACGCATATATTGGGTATAAAGGACAATCCGAAGCAGGGTGGGATCGGGCCGATAAATCGTGACGATTATAATGTCTACAGTGTAGAGATGTATCGCGACAGCCTTGTTTTCTTTATCAACGACACCCGGACTTTTGCTTATCCCCGTATCGAGACAGACAAAGAAGGGCAGTTCCCGTTTACCGATAAGAAGTTCTATCTGCTGCTTGATATGCAGTTGGGTGGGAGTTGGGTTGGCGCAGTCGAACCTGCTGACCTGCCTGTCGAGATGGAGATCGATTGGGTGCGTTTCTACCAGAAAGAGAAGTAGATATAAGTATTTATCAGATATTAAAAAAGCCTTTCGTTTCTTACGGGAGGCTTTTTTATGTGCTGCAATTGATCGTTTACCTGATAAACATAGTATCTTTGACGCTTGTTATTAAGTTAAAAAGATACAGTTATGTTAGATATACAGTCTATCCGGAAGGATTTCCCTATCCTGGATCATAAGATATACGATAAACCGCTTATTTACTTCGACAACGGGGCAACGACCCAGAAGCCGCGCTGTGTGGTGGAGAAGATAGAGAGCGGCTATTATAATGTGAATGCCAATATTCATCGCGGCGTCCATTTCCTGAGCCAGGCGGCTACTGAAGCACACGAGGAAGCACGCCGGACCGTTCAGCAGTTCCTGAACGCCCGCTCTTCCAACGAGATCATCTTTACGCGTGGGACGACAGAGGCGATCAACCTGATCGCTTCCAGCTTTACCGACGAATGTATGTCGGCAGGCGACGAGGTGATCGTTTCCGTGATGGAGCACCATTCCAATATCGTCCCCTGGCAGATACAGGCGGCCCGCAAAGGCATCGCGCTGAAGGTGATTCCGATGAACGAGAAAGGCGAATTATGTATGGATACATTCCGTAGCCTGTTTTCGGAGAGGACGAAGCTGGTTTCCATTACGCATGTATCCAATGTGCTCGGTACGGTCAATCCGGTAAAGGAGATCGTAGAAGAAGCGCACAACCACGATGTTCCGGTGTTGATCGACGGTGCACAGGCCGTTCCTCATCTGAAGGTGGACGTGCAGGACCTGGATGCCGAGTTTTATGTCTTTTCCGGTCATAAGATATACGGCCCGACCGGTATCGGTGTCCTGTATGGCAAGGAAGAATGGCTGGACAAACTGCCGCCCTATCAGGGAGGAGGGGAGATGATTGCTTCCGTCTCCTTCGAGAAGACGACTTTCAATGAGCTGCCTTTTAAGTTTGAAGCCGGAACGCCGGACTATATCGGCAGTACGGCATTGGCAGAAGCCTTGCGTTATGTCAACCGTCTGGGAATGGAGAATATAGCAGCGTATGAAGACGAATTGCTCCGTTACGCAACCGAAAAATTGAATGCAATCGACGGAATGCGTATCTTCGGCCAGGCAGCCCATAAAGGGGCGGTGCTCTCTTTCTTAGTCGGTAATATCCATCATTATGATATGGGCATGTTGCTGGACCGTTTGGGTATTGCAGTCCGCACCGGACACCATTGCGCCCAACCGCTGATGCAGGATTTAGGGATCGAGGGGACGGTTCGCGCCTCTTTCTCGTTCTACAATACGAAAGAAGAGATTGATGTTTTCGCCGCCGGTATCGAACGGGTGCGTAAGATGTTTTAATAGAGGAATCGTTTTTATGGTCTTGTATTATCTGAAGAAATACCCGGTCTCGCTCACGATTGTCGCAGTCGTGATCTATCTCTCTTTCTTTAAACCGCCTTCGCTGGAGGTGAGTAAGATTGTGGGAATAGATAAACTTGCACATATCTGCATGTATGCCGGTTTGTCCGGTATGCTGTGGCTCGAGTTTCTGCGCAATCACCGCAAATACGACGATGTGTTATGGCACGCCTGGATCGGGGCGGTCTTATGTCCGATCCTGATGAGCGGTGCGATCGAACTCCTGCAGGAATACTGCACTACATACCGGGGAGGCGACTGGTTCGACTTCCTCGCCAACATTTGCGGTGTCACGCTCGCCACACTGTTTTCCTACTTCGTCCTTCGTCCCTGGATGATGAAAAGAAAGATCGGAACTCGTTAGCTTATATCATAAAAGTATGTTACATTTGTATTGTATAAACATGGAGGTTTTATGACTGTATTAGAATTACAAAAACGGAAAAGTTGGGCGTTGGAAGTGTTGCAGACTTGCAATAGCGAGGAGGCTGTTTCCTATATGGAAGCCCTTGCCCGTAAACTGATCAGAATGGAAAAGCAGGAACTGAAACGTCCGAATTGTTTCACTTTGGAAGAGGTGAAGGAGATGTTGAAGGAAACTAACCGGGATAAAGAAAATGGCATTTTTGTCTCAGAACAGGAAATGCGTGATTTCTTTCAATCTTTTCGCTAATGGAGATTCGGTCGAGTAGGCTTTTTAAGCAACAAGTAGCAGATTTGCTTTATTACTTGAAAGCAACTTATGGAAGACGTGTAACTCTTCGTGTCAGAGATGAGATTGAAAATAAGATCTTTCTTTTGAAATCATTCCCGGATATGGGTACTGTTGAATTACTTTTGGAAAAAGAGCCTCTGAACTATCGTTATCTTGTGATTAAGCATAATAAGATTATTTATACTGTTGAAGATAATTATATTTTTATCCATCTCCTATGGGATTGTAGACAAGATCCTCAACATTTAATAGATTTGATAAAAGCAGTTGATTAACCATGTTATTACCCTACTTAGAAGCAAATCGTATAGAGGCCGGATGTGATGAGGCCGGTCGTGGATGTCTGGCGGGTTCGGTGTTTGCTGCCGCCGTGATCCTTCCTCCCGATTTTCATAATGAAGAGCTGAATGACAGCAAGCAGTTGAGTGAGAAGAAACGCTATGCACTCCGTCCTGTTATTGAGCAGGAGGCGATTGCGTGGGCTGTCGGCATTGTTACCCCCGAAGAGATTGACAAGATCAATATACTGAACGCCTCTTTTCTGGCCATGCACCGGGCAATCGAACAACTGAAGGTCAAGCCCGAACACCTGCTGATCGATGGAAACCGCTTCACGCCCTATCCCGAGATCCAGCATACGACAGTTGTGAAAGGCGACGGCAAATACCTGAGTATCGCAGCCGCCTCTATCCTGGCAAAAACCTATCGTGACGATTATATGGACAGCCTCGACCTGGAATATCCCGCTTACCATTGGAAAGAGAATAAAGGCTATCCGACGAAAGCCCATCGCGAAGCCATCCGGGAATGCGGGATTACCCCATACCACCGCAAGACATTTACTTTGTTGCCGGAACAACTGACATTGCAATTCTGAACCGGAACAGTAATTTAATTCCTCCGGAACAAACCTTTCAACCGTTCATGTTTCCCGGTATAGGCATTGAATTGTATCCTATAGATAGGATGAAAGGTTCGCGGCCAAACCTTTCACCCTGAAGGGAAAAGTGTTCATTTCTTATATTTTATCAGCATTAGCACCGGGTTCGATTCCTCGTTCAATTCGGCAGCTATCTCTTTCAGCTTGCCTTTCAATTTGCCTTTTTCGTAGGCTTCCACCAGTTCGTATGCCTCTAATTTCTGCACGAGAGCGATTTCGTCGTTTCCGAATGTGACCTCTGAAACCATCAGGCTACCAGGTTCGGCGTTGGTGAAATCCGCATTGTGCATCACATATTCGTAGATTGCATTTTCCTGTTTGTCATACATCAGGTCGGTCCGCTTGTGCCCGGTGTTGGTTCCCCAATCCCATTCGGCCTTTACGGTTTGCATAAAGCAAGAACCGTCGGTTAGCACGGCCGGGTACAGGAATACTCCCGGTTTCATCGATTCGATCGGGGGAGTCCGGACAATAAGGGGAGTCATACTGTAGTCTGCCCGAATCGTATATATCGTATCGGATCCATCTTCCATAAGCATCCAACCACCGCTCTGCGGGACAAAGGTCCGGTTACGGATTGGCATCACATTATTGCTGCCCGGCAAAAACACCAATGATGTGATTTTCTTTTTGTTGGGGATGGTTATCTCTTTCGTGATACTTCCGTCCTGTTTGGATATAACCAAAAACGCATTTGAGTTTTCCTCATCTATATTGTTCGCACGGCAAATCAGGTTATCCCGATCGAAATTATATATATCCATGCTATACCAACCTTGCTGGTGCTTGAAACTCCGTTTGAATTTTCCGAACAAGTCATATACAAAGATTTTTCCTGTCCAATGGTCATTGACGAAGATCTCATCGTTGTCTTCATCCAAAGTAATTCCCAAAAGGAACTGATATTCCTCGGCACTTTGTCCCAAGCGGTTGATTTTTCTAACTCCCTTGCCGTTTCTGTCAAAGATAAAGATGTCTCCGTCGGTATTGCGATTCCTGTTTCTGACAATGATGACTTTCTTGCCGATTGCATGTACCCAACCCATCGTGATAAAATCATCTTTCGTTTCGAGTGGAATATATTCCACATCCATAAAGTCCTGTAGAACCAGTTCTTTCTTCGGATAGTTTGTTGTGACATCAACGGTGATCAGATCATCTGCTGCTTGCTTGTTTCCGCTGCATCCCGCCATAGCGAACAGTAGCATGATTAAAATTGAATTTACGTTTTTCATATCTCATGGATTTAAGAAGTTTATTTTTGTTTGTGCTTCATCAACATGATGACAGGATTGTCGTCTTCGGTCATTTGGGAGGCGATTTCTTTCAGTCGGCCTTTCAGCCACCCTTTCTTGTAATAGTTGACGAGGTCGGGGGCTTCCAGATATTGCCAAGAGGGAATCTCCCCGTTTATCGGTCTTCGCGAGTTCAGATAGGCCTCTTCCTTGTAGGTGTAATCGCCGTTGTAGGCATGGAATCGGTATAATTTTTTGTCCTGTTTGTCGTACATGATTTTAGTGGTCGAAAAGTTTATTTCCTCTTCAATTGAGACCATGAAATAATAGCGGTCGGTAAACAGGCTCGGCAGGAGGAAGATTTCCGGGTTCATGCTTTGGATGGAAGGAGTCCGCACGATAAGCGGTTTCAGGGTGTGGTCCGCTGAATACTGATACAGGGTGTCTGCCGAAAATTCCGCCAAGATATATTCGTCGAGATAGGGGACGATCGGGTGTTGGCTTTGGGGCACATAATATATAGCCCCTCCCTCTACATTTTTGTCATCGACTTTTACATAGAGGCTTTTCTTTTCTTCAAAAGGAATGGTGATTTCCCGGGTCACGCTGCCGTCCTGTTTGGATAGGAGTATGAACGATTGCCCGGTCTCCTTTAATAAAGATTGATTATTACAAAGCAAGTTGTCCGAGTCGAAATTGTACATTTGATAAAGAGAGAGATCCAGATCTTTCGGGGTTGAAAGGACACGCTTGAAGTTCCCCTTCAAGTCGTAGACGTATATCTTTTTTTCGAATCCGCTGTTCACAAACAGTTCGCCTTTCTCGTCGTCCAGAAGAACCCATGTGTTGGATACATATTCTTCGACACCCTCCCCCTTTCGGTTTATCTTTCTCAAGGCCTTGCCTTTTCGGTCGAAGAGGAAGATGGTGCCGTCTTGGTTGAAGTTGGTCGCGACGATAAGGTTCTTGCCGACGCCCCAAAGGCTGCCCATGCAGAGGAAATCGTCCGTCGTCTCCAACGGAATATATTCCACATCCATGAAATCCTGCAAAATCAGTTCCTTGGTGGGATATTTTTCCGTGACATCCACCGTAATGAGATTTTCTGTCGGTGGTTCACTGTCTCCGCATCCTGCCAATGCGAACAGGGTGGCGATTAGGAGGCTGTTTACTTTCTTCATGGCTTTGTAGATTTAAGACGTTGAATAATAAATTACTATTTTTACGCAAATCTACTTTAATTAAGTAGACACGTGGCGTTTCTCTGGTTAAACGTTGTTAATGGACGAAAGATTGGGAATGCGGGACTACTTTTGTTTGTACTTGATCAGCATGATTACGGCATTTGCTTCCTCATCCAATCCGGCGGCAATTTCTTTCAACCGACCTTTCAGTTGGCCTTTCCCGTTGACTTCGATCAGGTCAGCCGCTTCCAAAGACTGGCAGGTTGCGATTTCTTGATTGACAATGCCATTGAAGTTGAGTCCCAATGATACTTGTTGCTTGTTCGAATAATCGGCATTGTATAAGGTATATTGGAATAAGGCGTTTTCCTGTTTATCATATACCAGGTCGGTGCTTGGGAATCCTTTGAACGTTTTGAAGTCCACTTCTTTCTTCATGGACCGCATGAAATAATAGCGGTCAGTAATGACGGTGGGGAAGAGAAAGATTTGTGTCTCCATCGCATGTATGGAAGGAGTCCGTGCGATCAGGGGGCTTATGTTGCCATCCGGCGAATAGCGGTAGACGGTATCGGACGATGTGTTCACAAGTGACCAATCCGTGTGATTGGGGAATGTCAGGTGATATTCCGGTGAGATGACTAATTCATCTTTTGTCACGATCGGTGTTTCCATTTCTTTGGACGGAATCCGGATTTCACGGGTGATGCTGCCGTCTTGTTTGGAAATAAGGATATGGCATGCCTGCTTGTTCTCTTCCGGTGTCCAATATTTCTTATAACTGATCAGGTGATCTTTGTCATAATTGAAGAGGTCGTCATAATGACTGGTGTCTGCGTATTTGAAACTTCTCTTAAAGTTCCCGGACAGGTCGTACACCAATATTTTCCGTGTTCCATTGTCTGCGACAAACATTTCTCCGTTATCTTCATCCAGGGCAATGTAGGTGGCGTATGAATACTCTTCACCGCCTTGTCCCATACGATTGATCTTTCTCAAACCTTTGCCGGTCTTCCGGTCAAAGACAAAAATATTCCCGTCATTTTGGTTCGTTACCAATAAGATATCCTTACCGATCGCTTTCACAACCCCTTTGGTCACAAACTCATCCGTTGTTTCTAACGGTACGTATTCTACATTCATAATATCCTGTAGAACCAGTTCTTTTTCCGGATAATTGGCTGTAACGTCTACTGTGATCAGGTCTTCCGCCGCTTGCTTGTCACCGCTGCATCCTGCCAGTGCGAACAGGGTGGCTATTAAAAGGATGTTTGCTTTCTTCATGGTATTACCAAATTGAATAGATTACGATGTTTTCGCAAATCTATCCAAATAAATAGGATACGAATACTTCGCAGCGGTTAAATATCATTAATGAACGGAAAGATTCCGAGTGTCAGCTTTTGGAAGTCAATTTGTTCACAAAGAATTTTCTCGGCTCACCCGATAATCATTGGGACATTATTTGGCAAATATGAACCATAGATGATGATTTAGTATGGTATTTCGTGTTTGTGACATAGCGTCGGGAGTATCTGTTTCCCCTCTTGAGAGGGGATAAGGGGTGTGTTATTTTTCTGTTTATCAGAGAAAATTCACACACCCCCCTGCCCCCTCTCAAGAGGGGAAGGAGTTACCACCGGTCGGTATAAAATATTCCGATAAATCATCATTTACAGGTTCAGTTTTTTTTAAAACCGAACCCTCTTTCATTTTTATCTATTCCCTCCGACTTTATTTGATGCTTTTATATAGAAAAGTGTAATTGAACCTCCACCTAACACCTTTTGTGGTTATTTGTGTTATAATCAATCTATTATCCTGGTTTTAGGTAGGTGTTAGGTGGTGGTAGGTGCCCTTTTACCGACACCCACCGACATACATATAAATCCCTTATATCTATCCATAAACTAACCTGGAACATACAGTGAACTAAGCCGAAAGTAGTAGTGAACTAAGTTGTAGCATATCAGATATTAAGAATAGATAGTACTACTTATAGACGACATGTAGTAACTATATGTTGACGATACATGGTAACTACCTATACGCGATACATAGTACTATATATGAAAAGTTCCCTATATCTTACGCAATAGTTTACTGTATGTTTTGACTTAGTTGATAGTAAGAAACGGATTAGTTTCCTACGAAGCGAAGCGGATAGATGACAGTTTACCGGTCAAGTGTCAGGTGGTGTCGGTAAAAAGGATGACCGACACCACCTAACACCCACCTAACACCCGGTAACATTATTATTATCAATGGTATATCTGCAAAAGGTGTTAGGTGGTTTGACGTTTTTTCTTAAAAGAAAAAACCTTCACCCGCTACTGTCACATATAAATCAATGTTTATGCCTGCTCTTTCGTCCGGAAAGCCAGTGCGTACATGCGCATTTGTTTGACCATGGCGACCAGGCCGTTCGAGCGGGTGGGGCTGAGATGCTCTTTGAGGCCGATCTTTTCGATGAAATAGAGGTCGGCATCCAGTATTTCCTGCGGAGTATGGCCGGAAATAATGTTGATCAGCAGGGAGACGATCCCTTTTACGATCACCGCATCGCTCTCGCCTTTAAACAGGATTTTGCCGTCTACGTAATCCGCCTGTAACCAAACGCGGCTCTGGCAACCTTCTATCAGATTGCTCTCGGTTTTGTGCTTTTCCTCCAAAGGGGGAAGCGAGTTACCGAGGTCTATCAGTAACGCATACTTGTCCATCCAGTCGTCGAAGTCTGAAAACTCTTCGATCACCTGGTCCTGAAGTTCATTGATACTCATCTTCTTATCTAATTTTCAATTTTCAATTCTCAATTTTTAATTCCCATACACTACTTCGAGCACAGTCTGGCCGACGGCTTTCAGCACGTTTTTGTCTATATTGCCCATGTTGTCGTTCTGCGTATGCCAATGGTCGCGGAAACCTTTATCCGACTGCGGGTCATAATTGATAATGTCTAAGCAGGGGATGCCGGTCTCCTGGATTACCGCTTCGTGATCGTCGGTTACGCCGCCACCGCTTGCATTGATAAAGTATTTGCCGTAGCCGAGGTTACGGGCGACTTCCCATACTTCGTCCACATAGCGGGCGGCATACTTCATGGAGATATATTCCTTATAGAACACGGCGTCTTTAGCCCCGACCATATCGAGCAGGATGCCGAATTCGGCTTTGTAGCCCGGCTTATGCGGGTTCTTGCCCCAGAAACGGCTGCCGAGGCACCACGTGTCGCTGGTATCGCTGTATCTGTCTTTTGCAAATTCGGGTGTCCCGTAGTCTTCTGCATCAAAGAAGATAATGTCCACGCCGATGTTCGGAGCTTTCATACTGAATTGGCGGGCGATTTCAAGCAGGACACCTACACCGCTGGCCCCGTCGTCTGCTCCGTCGAGCGGCTTACGGTAGTTGGCCGGGTTGGGGTCATGGTCCGAATAAGGACGTGTGTCCCAATGGGCGAAAAGGATTATGCGCTTGTCGCTGTTCGGGTTGTAGGCGCCGATGATGTTACGCGATTCCAACGGAGTACCGTCGTAGGCGGTGAGTGTCATCTCCTGCTCGTAGACCTGTGCGCCGAAGCGTTTCAGTTCGGATACTAAATAGTCGCCGCAAGCCTTATGTGCCGGCGTGTTAGGGACCCGGTGGCCGAATGAAACCTGTTTATCTACATACGAATAAGCACTGTCGGCATCAAAAGAGGGTGCCGATGTCGCCGTCGTTTTCTTCACTTCCGTCGCGGGTTCCGTCGTCTCACCGGAACCTTTCTGACCGCATGCAAACAGGGCCATTGTGCATAATAATAAAATCAGTTTAGTCATATCTTGTCGTTTATAACTGGTTAGTCGAGGCGGTCGCCTGAACGGCTGTCAGCACACGCATCAGGTTGCCTCCCCATATTTTAGCAATATCTTCTTCCGAATATCCTTTTTCTATCAGTTTAACAGTTATCTGGATAAAATCGTTGTCACTCTCGCAGCCGATAATACCTCCTCCGCCGTCAAAGTCCGAGCCGATCCCGACATGGTCGATCCCGGCCACTTTCACCATGTGGTCGATATGTTCGATGGCATCTGTCAGGCAGGCCTTCTTCTCGTCCTTGTTGATATAGGCGTCGAGCAGGCATACCTGTGCCACTCCGCCGTTTGCGGCAAGTGCGCGAAGTTGTTCATCCGTCAGGTTACGGTCGTGATCGCAGATCGCCCGTGAGGAGGAATGGGAGCAGAGGATAGGAGCCTTTGTCAGTTTCAACACGTCGAAGAACGACTCTTCCGAGGCATGGGACATGTCGATCATAACTCCCTGCCGGTTCATCTCTCTGACCACTTCTTCGCCGAAAGGGCTTAACCCTTTCCACTCCCTCTTGGTGTGGGTGGAAGAGTCGCAAATATCGTTATCGTATGAATGGCAAAGCGTGATGTAATTCACTCCCATCGATTTGAAACGGGCGATGTTACTTAAGTCTTTTCCGATCCCGTATCCGTTTTCAATTCCGATAAAGAATGCTTTCTTACCTTCTTTTTTCAGGCGGATGAAATCTTCGGGAGTGACGGCGATGCCGCATAGATCCTTGTTGGCTTCGGCCTGTTCATGGATGCCTTCAATCAGTCCGGTCACTTTCTCAACAGCTTGTTGCAGGGATGCGTCGTCCCGTTTGCCCTGTCCGATCCAGGCTGCCAGGAAGACACCGTCCAGACGGCCTTCTTCCATCTTCGGGATGTTCACCCGGTTCCGTTCGCGGTCGCCGATGCTGAATCCTGCCCGTTTGAACCAGAAAGGTGTGTCGGTATGCGTGTCTACGGAAAGGAAGCCTTTATGCATCTCTTTGGCAAGATGGAATGTATCGGCTTTCCCGACCAGGAAACGGAATAGTTTGAGCATGGTCGTATCGCCGCCGGCAGTCAGCCCTTCGGGATGCCACTGTACGCCGAGGATGGGGCGGTCCGGCCAGGCTTCGATGCCTTCTATTATTCCGTCTTTGGAAGAGGCGATGATCCGGAATCCGGGAGCAACGTTCTTAACGGACTGGTGGTGTAGGGAGTTGGCATATACGGTATCTTGCCCCAAAATACGTGCCAACTGCGAATCTTTTTCAATTGCAACCGTATGCGAAGGCGATTGGTAGGGAGCGGTCTGCACATGCTTGATTGCGTGTTTGCATTGGGACGGTATGTCTTGGTAGAGCGTACCGCCGAACGCTACATTTATTAATTGTTCTCCCCGGCAGATACCCAGAATCGGAATATTCCGGTCGCTTGCCAGTTTGACTACCTTTAAATCATATTTATCGCGGAACGGGTTGACATCCTCTATATGCAGGTCCGGTTCTTCATTGAACCAGAGCGGATCGATATCTTCCCCACCGGTCAGCACCAAGCCGTCCAGATTGGCGATGATAGAGCGCAGAACGGTCCCGTCTGTCGTGGCCGGGATGATAATGGGTGCTCCTCCAGCTTTGATTATGGCCTGGATATAGTCGTTTGAAACGGAAGGCCGGCCGTTATTGAAACTGGACGATACGCCGATAAGCGGGATGTAAGGTGCGCGCATATTGACGTCGCAGGAATCGGTCAACGCGTAAAATCGTTTCAAATCAGGCTGTTGTGCCTGTAAATCAGTTTGTCCGCCAGTTAACAGAATACAGGCGCATGCGGTACAAATAAGTCTTTTCATATCAATTTGTGTTATTTGTTATCGGAGGCTGATTGCGCTTTGTTCATCACGCGCAACAGGTTGCCTCCCCATATTTTAGCTATGTCGTTTTCTGTATATCCTTCTTTTAAAAGACGCATTGTGATGTTTATCAACTCGTTGCTGGCGCGGCATCCAATCAGTTCGCCGTCTCCGTCAAAGTCCGAACCGATGCCTACATGGTGGATTCCGATCAGGTCGACAATGTGGGTGATGTGGCGGATGGCATCGCTCAGGGATGCTTTTTCGGCATCTTCGTTGATAAAACCTTTGTAGAGGCATACCTGTACCACGCCGCCTTGTGCCGCCAGCGCTTTCAACTGTTCGTCCGTCAGGTTGCGGGGATGGTTGCAGAGTGCACGGGCGGAAGAGTGGGAGGCGATAATCGGGCAGGCACTGGTTTCCAACGCATCGTAGAACGTGCTTTCTGCGGCATGCGAGATGTCGACCAGTATGCCGAGTTTGTTCATCTTGCGGATCACTTCTTTCCCGAAAGGACTTAGTCCGTTCCATTCCGCCTCGCCTCGTGCCGAGTCGCAGATATCGTTGTTCCCGTTGTGACAAAGGGTTATATAGGAAACGCCCATGTCACGGAAGCGGGTGATGTTTTCGATATCTTTGCCGATGGCGTATCCGTTTTCCAGGCCCAGCATGATCGCTTTCTTGCCGGCAGCTTTCAGAACGTGCACTTCCTGGGGCGTATAGGCGATACACATACGGGTACGGTTTATATCCATCTGCCGGTGTATTTCCTGCAGGCGGTTTATCGCGTAGCCGGTTGCTTTCTGCAACGAAGCGTCGTCTCTCGGTCCTTGCGGGATGTAGGCGACCATGATGGCTGCATCTATCAGTCCTTCTTCCATAAGGGGAAGGTTTACTTTGCCGCCTTCTTTGTGGCCGATGTTGAACTCGCCGGGGAAAATCATTGGGGTGTCGGTATGCGAATCGAGCGTCACGTTCCGGTGGTGGATGCGTTTGGCTTCTTTGAACAGGCGGGACGATTCGACGTGATGCCTGAATAGTTTCAACATCTGTTCGTCGTCGTTGGATGCCATTGCTTCGGGATGCCATTGTACGCTGAATATCTCCTTTTCGGGATGTTCCATCGCCTCGTTGATGCCGTCGGGAGCTGTTGCCGTCGCGATAAATTCGGACGCCGGCTCTTTGATTGCCTGGTGATGGAAAGAGTTAACCAGGAGTTCCGGCGCTCCGTCCAGCATGGTGCGGAGTTTGGAAGGCCCGTCGCTGAGCGTGACGGAATGGGATGCTTGCTCGCGGGGGAGTGTCTGGCTGTGTTTCAGCAGCTTTTGCGCATGTTGGGAGTGGATATCCTGATAGACACCGCCGCCGAATGCCACATTCAGTATCTGGTGACCGCGGCATATTCCCATAACAGGCAGTTGGCGGTTCGTAGCCAGACGGAGCAGAATCAGGTCGTATTCGTCCCGGTAGCTGTCTACATCCTGCAGGGCCGGGATCGGTTCTTCCTGCATGTAAAGCGGGTTGATGTCGCCGCCGCCGCTCATAACCAATCCGTCCAGTCCGTTAACGATAGCTGTCAATGCTTCGATATCCGTAATTACAGGAACTAATACCGGAGCGCCTCCGGCCTTCAACACTGCCTGTACATACGTTTCGGCTATACATGAAAGTCCGTCTTTCCGGTTAGCGGATATTCCTATGCGGGGAGGTTGAAGACGTTCTTTTTTCGGTATATAATTATCAACTTCCCTGTAGAGGGCCTCTAAATTCGGACGACGGACTTTCATAGAATTATGAATTATGAGTTATGAATTATGAAGAAGTAGTCGGATGAGCATGCAATTTCAGTTTCATGCCCATTCAACCGAAATTGCATGCCCATGGGATTCTTTACGCATCAATGTTCGCATACGTAGCATTCTCTTCGATAAACTCGCGGCGCGGACCAACGTCTTCACCCATCAACATGGAGAATATCTGGTCTGCTTCGGCTGCGCTGTCGATTGTGATTTGCTTCAGCGTACGGTTTTCCGGGTTCATGGTCGTGTCCCATAACTGGTGGTCGTTCATTTCTCCCAAACCTTTGTAGCGCTGTGTATGAATCTGGTTCTCATTACCACCGCCATATTTGTCGATGAATACCTGGCGCTGCTGGTCTGTCCAGCAATACTCTTCTACCTTACCCTTCTTACACAGGTAGAGGGGAGGAGTAGCCAGATAAACATAGCCGTTCTCGATCAATGCACGCATGCGGCGGAAGAAGAAGGTCAGGATCAATGTGGCAATGTGGCTTCCGTCCACATCGGCATCGGTCATGATAATCACCTTATGGTAACGCAGTTTGCTCAGGTTCAGTTCCTTCGGGTCGTCTTCGGTTCCGATCGTCACACCCATTGCGCGGAAGATATTCTGGATTTCTTCGCTTTCGAAGATCTTGTGGTCCATCGCTTTTTCCACGTTCAGGATCTTACCGCGGAGCGGCAGGATTGCCTGGAAGTTACGGTCGCGTCCCTGCTTGGCTGTACCGCCTGCAGAGTCCCCTTCGACGAGGAACAACTCGCAAAGGGCGGCGTCTTTGGATGAACAGTCTGCCAATTTGCCGGGAAGACCGCCACCTGTCATCGGCGATTTGCGTTGTACCAGTTCGCGTGCCTTACGGGCAGCCTGGCGTGCCTGGGCTGCCAGGATTACCTTGTCGACAATTACCTTGGCTTCTTTCGGATGTTCTTCCAAGTAATAGCCTAATGCTTCGCCGATAGCCTGGTCTACTGCACCGGTCACTTCGTTGTTTCCTAACTTCGTCTTGGTCTGTCCTTCAAACTGAGGTTCCGCAACCTTGATCGAGATAACGGCTGTCAGACCTTCGCGGAAGTCGTCACCGGAGATTTCAACCTTAGCCTTTTCCAACAGTTTGGAGTCGTCCGCATACTTTTTCAGCGTACGGGTCAGACCGCGACGGAAACCGGACAGGTGCGTACCTCCTTCTATGGTGTTGATGTCGTTTACATACGAGAATACACTTTCGTTGAACGAGGTGTTGTATGTCATAGCTACTTCTACCGGGATACCCTGTTTTTCTGTTGTGATATGGATCACGTCCGGAATCAGCTGTTCTTTGGAGCGGTCTACGTAGCGGACAAATTCTTTCAAACCTTCATCGGAATGGAATGTGTCGGATTTATAGCTGCCGTCTTCTTTGGTTACACGTTTGTCTGTCAGGGTAAGTGTGATACCTGCATTCAGGAAGGCGAGCTCACGCAGGCGGGTAGCCAGAATCTCATATTTGTATTCCGTTACGGTAAAGATGCTTCCGTCCGGCTTAAACATGATTTTTGTGCCTGTCGTCTCGGTTTCGCCGATTACTTCGACGGAATGAAGCGGCTTGCCGCAAGCGAATTCCTGCATGTGGATTTTTCCGTCGCGACGTACTTCTGCTCTCAGGTAAGTGGAAAGTGCGTTTACACAGGATACACCTACACCGTGCAAACCTCCGGATACTTTGTAAGAACCTTTGTCGAACTTACCTCCTGCATGGAGAACGGTCAATACGACTTCAAGCGCCGATACGCCTTCTTTCTCATGAATATCTACCGGAATACCACGGCCGTCGTCAGTTACCGAGATAGAGTTGTCTTCGTTTATCACTACTTCTATTCGGGAACAGTATCCGGCTAATGCTTCATCAATAGAGTTGTCAACAACTTCGTATACTAAATGGTGCAGGCCTCTTTCGCTGGTATCGCCAATATACATAGACGGTCTTTTACGCACTGCCTCTAACCCTTCAAGTACCTGAATACTATCCGCAGAGTATTCTGTAGAAGTATTCTTAATTTCTTCACTCATGAGTCTTTATCGTTTAAAATCTGTTATTATCTGTCTGTCTAAAAAAGCTAACAAATGTAGTGAAAATAATTGACTTAGAAGGTATGGATAGTGTGAAAATAGTCAAATGCGGATATATAACAAAAAAAGAGACAAAGTTCAACTTTGTCTCTTTCTGAAAGGTAGCCCGTGGGGGAATCGAACCCCCCTTTCAAGAATGAAAATCTTGCGTCCTAA